>JBGPYK010000006.1:0-18465 GCA_041493245.1 Methylomirabilia bacterium
CGCGCGGCATCGGGCCAGTCGGCTTCCACGGCGACGATCGTGAAGCCGCGTTTCGTGATCAGCTCCCGGGTGATGCGGGCCCGCATCCGGTAGAACTCGGAGGTGCCGTGGGTCGCCTCACCGAGGAGGACGACCTTCGACCGGCCGATCCGATCGAGGAGCGGGCCGAGGTCCACCTCGCCGATGTCGGCGATCGGCTCGGCCTCCTCGCGAATCAGCGCCGTGGTCGTCGCGGGCCGGGTGCCTCGAGGCGGGGAAACGCCCACGGGAACGACCCCGGGCCCCTCCCACGCGTCCTCCCCCACGAGCGGAACGAAACAGACCCCCCCGAGCTGCTCCTCCTCGAACCGCTCGTGGGTGACGCGAGTCACCCGGACGAGGTGCTGGAGGCGTGGGTCAGGCCCGATCGGAATCACGATGCGGCCGCCGACGGCGAGCTGGTCGCGCAACTGCCGTGGCACGTGCGGCCCGCCAGCCGTCACGATGATCCCGTCGTACGGGGCATGTTCCGGCCAGCCGAGGCTGCCGTCGCCGTGCCGCACTTCGACGTTGCCGTACCCCAGGGTCCGGAGGCGGCGGCGCGTCAGGTCGACCAGGGCTTCGTGCCGTTCGACCGTATAGACCTGGCCGGTCACCCGGGACAGCACCGCCGCGGCGTAGCCCGAGCCGGTGCCGATCTCGAGCACCCGGTCCTGTGGCCCCGGCTGAATGGCGGCGATCATGAGGGCAACGATATAGGGCTGGGAGATCGTCTGACCCGCTTCGATCGGCAGCGGGGTGTCCTCGTAGGCGAACTCCGCGAGCTCCTCGGGCACGAATGCCTCTCGAGGGACGGCCCGCATGGCGTCGAGCACCCGATCGTCGCTCACGCCTCGAGCGGCGATCTGGTGCCGCACCATGTTCTCGCGCAGCCCGCTCATGTCGGGCACGGAATCTCCGCCCTGCTCCCCTTGGGCCCGTTCACGTCGGAGAACGGGGCGTGAGCCGCCACCGGATAGACCGGCAGGCGGCTCAGCGCCCATGCGCGTCGTGACCGCTCACCAGGGATCGGGCGGCCCACGTTGCCCTCGATGCGGATCCCTATGGCTGCATTCACCACCCCGGCGCCGGGCTCAGACCGGCTCCGTTCGAAGATGGTCCTCGACGGCGCGGACACCGGGAGTGAAGCGGGCGGCCGCCAGCACCGATTTGCGCTCCGCCCACGAATGGACCGGCCCCGTCAGCGTCACGGTGCCGTCCCGGACGTCGACGCTGATGTGCCGGGCCTCGCGTTCGGCGCGCCGCTCCAGGGCCTGCTCGATCGCCTTGCGGACGTCCCCGGTCACCGGCTTCGCCGGCTTCACCGTGATCTTATTCACGACGATCTTCACACCCGTGAGATTGCGGACGGCCCGCTCCGCGTCGTCGCGCTGACTCCAGCGCTCGACCGGGCCTTCAAGCGTGACCCAACCGTCCGTGACCGTGGACGTGATCTTCTCGTCGGGGACGAACACGTCCCATTCGAGCGCCCGCCGCACCGCCTGAGCGATCTCGGTGTCGGTGCGCGCGAGCCCGCCCAGCACCTTCACCTTGAGATCGTTTGCCACGTCGAGGACGCCGATCACGCGACGGGCCGCCTCCTGGGCCGCCGAGCGCTTTGCCCAACTCGTCACCGTACCGGTGAGCGTGACAACGCCGCCGTCCACCTGGACCCCGACCTCCGTCTCGTCGACGCGGGAGTCCCACTTGAGCTCCTCGAGCACGTCATGATGGACCTGAACATCCGTCTTCTTGATGGTCTGTGTCATGGCTGATCTCCTTTCCTCTGCGGCGGCGCTCATCGCGCCGCGGGTGCGAGCTTCATTGCCACGCGAGGGGTGGGACATTCGGGCCTTCCCGTTGTGCAAGGGACAATTAAAATACAATGCATCCCGAATGCCAGGCAGAAACGCTGAGCATTCAGCAGGTTATCGTCCAACCACTGTCCCGCTGGTGGGATCTCTCCCCGCTCCCATGGGGCGGGGCCGCCCCATGGGAGCCAGCAATGTAGGCGCGGGCCTCCCACGTGCGGCGGCGCCGTCCACCTCACGCGGGACTCGCGCTCCCCAACCTCGTGGATTCCAAGACGCGTGGCTCTGGCATTGTGCTTGCCACAAGAGCGAGACGATGGCCAAGGACGCCCTCTATTCACCGCGATCGGCGGCGCATGCGGAGGTAGTCGCGGCGTGCCGGGGGCTGCTCGACGGAGATAGACGACGGTAGAGGCTGAGCCGACGCATCCATCGCCGGGTTTGCCGCGTGGTCGCTGGCGGGCGACCGTCCCTCTGCTCTGCGGGGCGACGGTGGCCGTGATTCCCGTTCCCGCCGGGCTCACCACGGAGGCGTGGCGCTATTTCGCGGTGTTCCTCGCGGTGATCGTCAGCCTGATCACCGAGCCGATTCCCGGGGCGGCGGCTGGCCTGATCGGGATCACGGTGGCCACGATGCTCCTTCTCGTCGCCCATGGGCCCGCCGAGTCGATCCGCTGGGCGCTCACCGGCTTCGCGGACAGCACCGTGTGGCTCATGTTCGTCGCCTTCATGTTCGCCCTCGGCTACGCGAAGACCGGGCTCGGCCGCCGCATCGCCCTCCTCCTCGTCCGTCGACTGGGCGGGCGCACGCTCGGGCTCGGCTACGCGATCGCCCTGGCCGATCTCGCCCTGGCGCCGTTCGTGCCGTCGAATACCGCGCGGAGCGGCGGGATCGTCTTCCCGATCGTCGAGAACATCCCGGCCCTCTACGGCTCAGCGCCAGGAGAGGCCCATCGCGGCCTCGGTGCCTACGTGATGTGGACGGCCTTCGCGACCACGTGCGTGACCAGCTCGATGTTCGTCACTGCCCTCGCGCCGAACCTGCTCGCGGTGTCTCTGATGAGGGAGATCGCCCACGTCGAGGTGTCGTGGACCGGATGGCTGATCGGGTTCTTGCCCGTGGGTCTGCTGCTCTTCGCCCTGCAGCCGCTCATCATCCATCGGCTCTGCCCGCCGGCGGTGACGACCACGATCGAGGTGCCGCAGTGGGCGCGGCGCGAGCTCGCTGCCATGGGACCGCTCTCACGCCGGGAGCTGCGCATGGGCGTCCTGGCTGTTCTCGCCCTCGCGCTCTGGATCTTCGGAGGTCGATGGATGAGCGCCACGACGGTGGCGCTCCTGAGCCTCTGCCTGATGGTCGTGACCGGCGTCGTGTCCTGGGACGACATCCTCGGGTATCGGCAGGCGTGGAACAACCTCGTCTGGTTCGCGACGCTGATCACGCTGGCCGATGGTCTGAGCCGCGTCGGGTTCCTGCCCTGGTTCGCGCGGACGGTGGCCTCGTCCCTCGGCGGGGTGCCCGTCACCGGCAAGGTCGTCCTCATCGTCGCCGTGTTCTTCGTCTCGCACTACATGTTCGCCAGCCTGACCGCGCACGCCACCGCGCTGCTGCCCGTGCTGTTGACCGCGGTCGTCGTGATCCCCGACCTCCCCATCACCACGCTGTCGCTGACGCTTTCCTACACGCTCGGGCTGATGGGCATCCTCACCCCGTATGCGACGGGGTCGGCGCCGCTGTACTACGGCAGCGGGTACATCAGCCATCGCGATTTCTGGACGCTCGGGCTGGTCTTCGGCGCGCTCTACCTCGTGGCCGTGCTCGCGCTGGAGATGCCATACCTCGCGTTGCTGTACCGCTGAACGGCTCACGGCCTCGGCGCCCCCGTCTCTGCCGCCGTGTTGCCAAACGGGAGCGAGATAAGATCCATGTGTCATGCGCGGAGGGACATCGGGGGCGGGCGCGACGACCGCCCTCGCGACCGCGAACCTCGACGAGGGAGCTTTGGAAATGGAGATTCGATGGCACGCAAGCCCGTCGTTCTCGTGACCGGCGCGAGCGGAGAGATGGGACACGGTCTCATCCACCGTGTCGCCGACCTTGGGACTCTTGACGTCCTCGCCCTCGATATCCGACCGCTCGACCCGGAGCTCGCGCGTTGCTGCGCAGCGACCCGGGTCGGCGACATCCTCGACCGCCATCTCCTCGATCGGCTGATGAGCGAGTTCGAGATCTCCGTCGTCTTCCATCTGGCCGCACTCCTCTCGACCCGAGGGGAGTTCGTGCCCGAGACGGCCCACGAGGTCAACGTCCAGGGCACGCTGAACGTGCTGCGGCTGGCGGTCGAGGAAGCGCGATCACTCGGGCGCGCGATCAAGTTCCTCTTCCCGAGCTCGATTGCGGTCTATGGGCTTCCGACCCTGGCCACCAAGCGGACGGCGGGCAAGGTCGCCGAGGACGGATGGCTGGCGCCGATCACCATGTACGGCTGCAACAAGCTCTATTGTGAGCACCTGGGTCGCTACTTCGCCCGCCACTACCGCCAGCTTGCCCCGCAAGGCCAGCCCGGCGGCATCGACTTTCGGGCGATTCGCTTCCCGGGCTTGATCTCGGCATTCACAGTGCCGAGCGGCGGGACGAGCGATTACGCCCCGGAGATGCTCCACGCCGCATCGCAGCGCCGGCCCTACGCATGCTTCGTCCGCGAGGACACGCGCATCCCGTTCATGACCATGCCGGACGCGATCCAGGCCCTACTCACCCTGATGGAGGCGCCCGCGCAATCGCTGACCACCCTGGTGTACAACGTCTCGGCCTTCAGCCCGACGGCCGGCGAACTCGCCGACCGAGTACGAAAGGCCTTTCCGGAGGAGCAGATCACGTTCGCGCCGGATGCGCGTCGGCAGACCATCGTCGACTCGTGGCCCGAGGATGTCGACGATGCGCGGGCCCGCCGCGACTGGGGCTTCCGTCCGGAGTACGATCTGGACCGCGCCTTCGACGAATACCTGCTGCCAAACGTCAAGCGCCGCTACGCCTCGGGCTGAGGGGCGCTCCGGTCGAGGAGAGGCTCATGTACGGAGAAGTCAGGCAACGGCTCCAGGCCGAGATCGAAGGGATCCACAACGCCGGTCTTTGGAAGGATGAGCGCCTCATCGAGGGCCCTCAGGGAGCCCGGGTGGCCGTGGGCCGCCGAGAGGTGCTGAACTTCTGCGCCAACAACTACCTCGGGCTGGCCAACGACCCCCGACTGATCCGCGCTGCCCAGGACGGGCTCGCCCGCTGGGGCTTCGGGATGGCGAGCGTGCGATTCATCTGCGGGACACAGAGCATTCACAAAGAGCTCGAGGCGGCGCTCGCGCGTTTCCTCGGCACCGAGGACGCGATCCTCTACTCCTCGTGCTTCGACGCCAATGGCGGCCTGTTCGAGACGATGCTCGGGGAGGCCGACGTCGTTATCTCCGACGCGCTCAACCACGCCTCCATCGTCGACGGCATCCGGCTCTGCCGGGCCCAGCGCCGGCGCTACGAGCACGCGGACATGGCGGACCTCGAGCGGATCCTCGCCACGACGCGGGACGCCCGGACGCGGCTGATCGCCACCGACGGCGTGTTTTCCATGGATGGTGACGTGGCGCCGCTCGGGAGGATTTGCGATCTCGCCGATCGCTACGGCGCGCTGGTCATGGTGGACGACAGCCACGCCACCGGGTTCTTCGGCCCCACGGGCCGCGGCACCCCCGAGTACTGCGGGGTCGCCGGTCGCGTCGACATCATGACCTCGACACTTGGCAAGGCCTTGGGCGGCGCCAGCGGCGGCTTCACGGCCAGCCGCCGCGAGATTGTCCAGCTCCTGCGCCAGCGCTCGCGCCCCTACCTCTTCTCGAACACGCTACCTCCAGCGTTGGTCTGCGCGGCCCTGACCTGCCTGGAGATGCTGTCCGGAACGTCTGCTCATCGCGACCAGCTCGCGGCAAACACCCGCTGGTTCCGCCGCGCGATGACCGAGGCCGACTTCGCCATCCGGCCTGGCGATCATCCGATCGTTCCCATCATGCTGGGCGACGCACACCTCGCCCACCAGATGGCCGCCGACCTGCTGGACAAGGGCATCTACGTGGTGGGCTTCTCCTATCCCGTGGTCCCGAAGGGGGCGGCCCGCATCCGCGTGCAGATCAGCGCCGCGCACGAGCCGGCACATCTCGAACAGGCGGTGGCGGCGTTCGTGGAGGTGGGCCGCACCCACCACGTCATTTGAGCCACGGGATGACCCGGAAAGGCCTGCTCAGCTCTTCTTGAACTCCGAGCGGCTCGCGGGCCAGCGCACGCGCGGCCCGCGATCCGTTTGCATCAGCATCGTGTCCTTCCGCACGGCCGCGTGGGCCGTCTTCTCCCCGCGCGACGTCAGGGTGACTTCCTTCGGCGGCCGCCCGGCCTTCACCGAGCGCGCCGGCGTCGGGGCATCGGTGCGATTCCGGCGCTTCGCCATCTCGTCTCCTCCTCTTGTCGATCGACTCGTCACACCTCGTCCAGCATGTCTTCCGAGCGGCCGCACGCGTCGCACGCGGTGATGAGCGGGACATTTCCGTCCGCGTCCGGGTCGCCGGTGCTCGCGGCATGCATCCACCCGCCGCACCGGCAGGGCTCCGGGTACCCCTCCAAGCATCCGGGGCACGCACGGTCGCCGGACCGGTGAGTGACTTCCTCGCCTACCGTAAAGCGCTTCATTGGCGCACCTCCTCGTCGGCAAGCGTCAGGCCGGCCTGGCGACGGTCCTCGAATAGCGCGGCGCCTCGCGATCTCATGCTGCGATTTCAGCGGTAGGCGAAGGCCCAGCGGTAGGGGCGCGTCAGCGCGTCGGTACTGAGTGTCTCCTCGAACGCACGCAACACGTCGCGCTCGGTGAGGATCCCCACGAGCCGGCCGCTGCGGAGGACCGGCAGCGCGCCCACCCGCTGCTCGCGCATCAGCCAGGCCGCGTCGCGGATCGCCGTCTCCGGCCTCACCGTGACCACGCCCCACGTCATAACGTCCCGGACGGTGAGGGTCTTCAGCGCGTCGGCGGCGCGCCCCAGCCGGGCCTGGATCGCGGGATCGAAGATCACCTGTCGGAGATCCCGGTCGGTGACGATGCCGACGAGGCGCCCGCCGCGGTCGGTGACCGGCAGGTGACGAAGCTTGCGCGTCCGCATCATCCCCGCCGCGCCCTCAACGAGGGCATCGGGCGGAATCGTGACCGGCGAGCGCGTCATGAAGTCCTGCACCCGCAAGCCATCCGGCCAGGTCAGCGCCTCCAGCTCGTCGGCCTCGCGTCCGGGATGGAGCGGCCGCCGCGTGCGGATCTCTCTCTTGAGCGAGCGTCTCGGGCGTTTCATCGTTTCATGCTCTCCGTCGTCTTACGGGAGACGGCCTTGTCCACCACCTCGTAGCAGTCCCGGGAGACGTGCAACTGCGACGCCATTCGCGGTTCTCGCGCAAATCCGTGCCGTTGCGCGTGCATCGGCGTCCGCGACGGTGGGGAGCACGCGGGGTAGCCATGCCCCACGCGAGGCGGCCGCACCCCGGGCGCCCGGCGGCTGGTCGCTTGCAAGCGATCAATTTCACGCGTCCTGGACATGGCAACCCCATTGCTCTAGCGACAAGCCATGAGCCCCGAAGGCATCCGGCGGGAGGCGCTCGAGCCGTATCTGGCGAAGGTCCTTGGCCGCCGCGTCGAGGTCCTCGGCGTGCGGCGGCTCAAAGGCGCAGAGCCCGCCGACGGCGACCCCAAGGGCTTTGGGTACGGCGTTCCGCTCGAGGTCGAGTGCCAGGTGGACGGGGAGCGACGCAGCTTCGTCATCTCGCGCACGCGGCCCGCCCAGGGCTTCGGCCACGACTATCCGGCGGATCGCGCGTGGCAGGCCCTCTACGGCCACGAGGCGTACAACAGCTTTCCTTGTCACGTGCGGAGCGTCGATGTCGGCTTCATCGACCGCGACGGCGGGATGATGTCCGCCGCCGACGCCGTGGAGTTCTTCCAGGTCGTCGACAAGGCCGAGGGCGACCTCTACTGGCTCGACCTGGCGCGCATGGTCTCGGCCGAGCCGCGCGAGCTCGACCGCGAGCGCGTGCGTGCCCTCGCGCGCTTCCTCGCCTCCGCCCACGCCGCGAGCCGAGCGGAGCCGACGCTCTACCAGCGCCGCATCCGTGAGCTCGTCGGCCACGGCGAGTGCGTCATGGGCATCCTCGACAGCTACCCGGCCGCGTATCCCCTGCTGCCGGAGAGCCGGCGCGAGGCGTTCGAGCAGGCCATGGTCTCGTGGCGATGGCGGCTCGCGTCGCGCGCGCACCGGCTACGGCGCGTCCACGGCGACTTCCATCCCTGGAACATCCTGTTCCGAGAGGGCACGGACTTCTCGGTGCTCGACCGCAGTCGGGGGGAATGGGGTGAGCCCGCCGACGACGTCGCCGCGCTCGGCGTGAACTATCTCTTCTTCGGCGTCCAGCGGAGCGCCCGCGCGGGCCGCACGGACGTCGACGCGCGGTTCGCCGAGCTGTTCCGGGTCTTCGTCGACACGTACGTCGGCGAGAGCCGGGACGACGAGCTGCTCGATGTGCTGCCTCCGTTCCTCGCGTTCCGTGCTCTCGTCCTCGCGCACCCGCGATGGTATCCCGACCTCGCTGACGCGACCCGAGTGGCGTTGCTGGGGTTCGCCGAGCGCATGGCGGCCGGCGGGCGCCACGCGCCCGGCGACATCGTCGCCGCCGTGGGCGCGGCGCGATGAGCTGGGCGCTCTGGATCAGCGGGCGGGCTGGAGCTCGTCATCGCCGTCGATGCTAGCCTTGGCGATCTCCTTCACGTGTTCGCGGATGGCATGACACCGTTCGGGGAAGAGAACGCCCTGAGCACCGTCGTGAGCGCCGCCGCCGGGCTCACCGCCGCCGAGGCCCGCCGCCGCCGGGCCGCCGTCGGTCCCAACGAACCCGCGCGGCGTCGGCGCGGCGCGGCGCTCGCCGAGGTGCTGGGATTCCTCGCCAATCCGCTCGTGGTGATCCTCCTCGTCGCGAGTGTCGTCTCGGCCATCGTGGGCGACACCATCAATGCCGTCATCATCGTGGTCATGGTGGCGCTCAGCGTCGTCCTCAACTTCGTACAGATGTATCGATCGCGCGGGGCGGCGGAGCGGCTGCGCGACGAGGTGGGGCCGCGGGCAAGCGTGCGGCGCGACGGCGCCTGGGTCGAGATCGCGCGCCGGGACGTGGTGCCCGGCGACGTCATCCGGCTCTCGGCGGGCGACCGCGTCCCCGCAGACGCGCGGCTCCTGGAAACCCGCGATCTGCACATCCAGGAAGCGGCCCTGACCGGCGAATCGCTGCCGGTCGAGAAGCACGCCGGCGCCCAAAGCATGGTCTTCCTGGGCACCTCGGTCGTGAGCGGCACCGCGGTCGCCGAGGTCGTCGCGACGGGGCCGGCCACGGCCTTCGGCGACATCGCCGCCCGGTTGATGGAGCGCCCGCCCGAGACCGAGTTCGAGCGCGGGATCCGGCGCTTCGCGGTCCTCATCATGCGCACGGTCGTGTTCCTCGTGCTCTTCGTCCTGCTCGCGGGCGCCCTCCTCCATCGCCCGGGGCTCGAGACGTTGCTCTTCGCGGTGGCGCTCGCCGTGGGCCTCACGCCGGAATTCCTGCCGATGATCACCACCGTCACGCTCGCGAAGGGCGCGGTCCGCATGGCGCGCCAGCAGGTAATCGTCCGCCATCTCGCCGCCATCGAGGACTTCGGCAGCATGGACGTGCTGTGCAGCGACAAGACCGGTACGCTGACGACCGGCGAGGTAGAAGTCACCGGCCGCCTCGATCCGTTCGGGCAGCCGGCCGAGCGGCCGCTGGCCCTGGCCTATCTCAACAGTTTCTACGAGACCGGCATCCGCAGCCCGCTCGACGAGGCGATTCTCCGGACGGGCGGAAGCGCCGGCGACTACCGGAAGATCGACGAGATCCCCTTCGATTTCGAGCGCCGGCGTCTCTCGGTGGTCGTCGCCGCCGGTGACGAGGTCGTGCTCATCACCAAGGGGGCGCCGGAGCCCATTTTGGAGCGCTGTATCGCGTACGAGATGGACGGCGGCGAGCGCCGGATCGACGCGGGCACGTCCGCACGGTGCCGCCAGACCTACGAGGCGCTTGGTCATCGAGGGGCGCGGGTCCTGGCGGTGGCGCGCCGCCGGCTGCCCCCTCAGCCCGCGTACTCCGCGGATGACGAGCGTGAGCTGGTGCTCGTCGGCTTCGTCGCGTTCTCCGACCCCTTGGTGCCGGGCGTGGCCGACGCGCTGGCCGCGCTCCGCCGAGACGGCGTCACCGTGAAGATCGTCACCGGCGACAGCGAGCTGGTGGCGCGTCACGTCGCCGAACAGGTCGGGTTCGACACGGAGCGCCTCGTGCTCGGCGCCGACATCGAGGGCATGACCGATAGCGCGCTGGGGGTCGTCGCGGAGCGGACGGACGTCTTCGCGCGGGTCTCCCCCGCTCAGAAGAACCGGATCATCCTCGCGCTGAAGGCCCGTGACCACGTGGTCGGCTTTCTCGGCGACGGGATCAACGATGCGCCGTCGCTGCACGCCGCGGACGTCGGGATCTCCGTCGCGAACGCGGTCGACGTGGCGAAGGACGCGGCCGACATCATCCTCCAGCGCCGGAATCTCGACGTGTTGCACACGGGGATCCTCGAGGGCCGGAAGGCGTTCGCCAACGTCATGAAGTACCTGCTCATGGGGACGAGCTCGAATTTCGGCAACATGTTCAGCATGGCGGGCGCGATCCTGTTCCTGCCGTTCCTGCCCATGCTCCCCATTCAGATCCTCCTCAACAACCTGCTCTATGACCTCGCGCAGGTCACGATTCCCACGGACCGCGTCGATCCCGAATTCGTGCAGGCCCCGCAACGCTGGAGGATCGACACCATCCGCAACTTCATGTTCGTGATCGGTCCCATCAGCTCGGTCTACGATTTCCTGACGTTCTTCACGCTGCTCACCGTTTTCGCGGCGCCGGCGGCGCTGTTCCATACGGGATGGTTCGTCGAATCCCTGGCCACGCAGACGCTGGTGCTCTTCGTCATCCGGACCGCGCGGAGCCCGCTGCGCAGTCGGCCGAGCGCCTGGCTGACGGCGACGACGCTCCTGGTGGTCGTCGTTGGGTGCCTGCTGCCCTTCACCCCGCTCGCCTCGGCACTCGGCTTCGTGCCGCTGCCCCCCGCGTATTTCGTCTTTCTCGTGGCGGCCACCGCGACGTACCTGGTGCTGGTGGAGGCGGTCAAGCGCCGGCTGATCGGCCGTCTCACCGGCGGTAAGGAGAGCGGCGGGATCGAATTCGACGCGTGATGGACTCACGCACGCGCGCGGCCCGGTGCCGCGTCGCTGCGCAGCGCCGACCGGATCATCAGAAACTCCCCGACGTTCTCCATCGTCAAGACGCCGACCAGCTCGCGGCCCCGCAACACGGGCAGCGCCGGGCACCCACTCGCTTGCAGGCGCTGCACCGCGCCCTCCAACATGTCCGAGGGTGCGGCGGTCTCGAATCGCGGGTTCATCGCTGCCGCGACCGGAGCCTCAGGACCTTTCTGCGTCAGCCCGGCCATGAGATCACCGCGCGTGAGCACGCCCACCACCCGTCCCGCCTCGATCACGGGGAAGTCGTGCTGGAACCCCGCGAGCACGTGGCCCACCGCGCGCTGCAAGGTATCGGTGGGCGCCAGCGTCTCGAACCGTGGGATCATCACCCGGCTCACCGGGATGCCACTCAGGGCTGATCTCATCAGCGTCGTGCTCGCCTCGGCCGCCGCCCCCATCCACACGAAGAGCGCGATGAAGATCAGGAACGGATTGCTGAAGAGCCCGACGAGACCGAACACCAGCGCCAACCCCTGGCCGATCTGGGCGGCGATGTGTGTGGCACGCACGTAGTCCATGCGCATGGCCAGAAAAGCGCGGAGCACCCGCCCGCCGTCCATCGGGAAGGCGGGGATCAGATTGAACACCGCCAGGCTCACGTTGACCCACATCAGCTTCGACAGGAAGTCGCCGCCGACCCACTGTACGTCCTGCCATGCGGTCAGCGCCGCGGCCGGCGTCACCACGCCGAACAGCACCACGGCCAGCACGACGTTCACCGCCGGTCCGGCCAGCGCGACGAGCAGCTCCTGTTTCGGGTCATCGGGCATCCGTTCCAGCCGCGCCACACCGCCGATGGGCAAGAGCGTGATATCGCGGGTACGGATGCCATAGTGCCGTGCCGTCAACGCGTGCCCCAGCTCATGCAGCACGACGATGGCGAACAGGGCGAGGATGAATACGATCCCCGCCCCCGCGTCAGCCAGGCGGTGGCGCTCCAGATAGTGGCTCAAGCCGACCCAGGCCAGCAGGATCAGGAACGTCCCGTGCATGTAGACGTCGATCCCCGCCACGCGGCCGAGTTTCCACGACCATCCCGTCATACCGGGCGCGCCTGGGTCGCAGAGTTCACCCGGGCCATCTCAGCGCGCGCCGAGGCGTCTCTCCCCTTTCCCTCGCGCCCGTTCGTCCTGCCTCCTCACCTCGTCACGCTTCACGGAGTTTCTCACCGTCGCTGCCTTCGACTTCTTGTTCTTTCCTGAGCTCTTTCTGATTCCCACCTGCTCCCCCTTTCGGATCCGACCCGTCCGTGACCGTCGGTTCCCGAACCCTTCAGCGTATCGCCCGGCCAAACATCGCAACGAAGTGGCCGCCGCTGTCGACCGCCGGGAGTATCAAGCGATGCGCCTGATTCTACCGCCCCTCGCAGCAACGGCGTATCGGGACCTGTGGCGATGGCACCCCGTCTCGCAGGCTGCGGAAAACCTCGAGGGTCGCACGCGCGTCGACGGCCACCGCCCCCGACGCCCCGGCGACGAGTGGGTTCAACTCCAACTCCTCGAGGCCGGGCGCGCCGGCGGCGAGCGCCGAGAACCGCGCGATCGTGACGGCGAGCGCGCGCAGGTCGACCGGCGGCTCGCCGCGCACGCCGTGGAGCACCGGGGCCAGGCGCAGCTCCTCGAGCATAGCGCGCGCCTCGTCGGCGTCGACGGGCGCGAGCCGGGCCGCCGTGTCGCGCAAGACCTCGACGTAGATCCCACCGAACCCCACCATGACGAGCGGCCCGAACTGCGGATCGCGGACGCTGCCGAGCAGCAGTTCCTTCCCCGGCGCGACCATCGGCTGGACGGCGAAGCCTTCGATCGTCGCGTCCGGGCGGGCCCGCGCCGCGCGCTCCTGCATCGCCCGCGCCGCCTCCTCGACCGCCGCGACGGAGCCCAGACCGAGCCGCACGCCGCCGACGTCAGTCTTGTGGCTGATGTCGGGCGACAGGAGCTTGAGGGCGATGGGAAAGCCCACGCGCGCCGCGGCAGCTCCCGCCTCGGCCGCGGTCTTGACGCCGACCGGCGTGGCGACGGCGATCCCGCACGCGGTGAGGACCGGCGCCAGATCCATGATCCCGAGCCGCAGGCACCCCGCCGCCCGCAGGCTGGCCAGCGAGGCGAGCGCCTGGTCGGGGGGCAGCACCCGGGTGGTGGCGGCACGGCGAGTGCGCCCGCGTTCCGCGAGGAGCGCCATGCCGCCGAGGGCCGCAACCGCGGGCTCGGGGAATGGGTAGCACGGCAGCCCGGCCTCCTCCAGCGCGTGCGCGCCGGGGGCGATGCGGGCGCCGCCGACGAACGCCGCGGCGACGGGCAACGGCCAGTCGCGCGTGGCGGCGAGGATCGCGCGCGCCACCGTCGGTGAGTCGGTCGCGGCCTGCGCGGTGAGCAGGACGAGCAGCGCGTCGGCACCGTGCCCGGGGCCGAGGGCGTGGAGCGCATTGGCAAAGCGCGCTGCGTCGGCGTCGCCCACGAGGTCGACGGGGTTGCCGACGCTGGCCGTCGGCGGCAGGACGGCGCGGAGCCGCGCGCGCACGTCCTCTGCGAGCGGCGTCACCACGAGGCCCGCGTCGCGCGCGGCGTCGGCGGCGACGATGCCGAGGCCGCCGCCGTTCGTGACGATGGTCAGGCAACGCCCGCGAGGAAGCGGCTGCGTGGCGAGCACGCGGGCGAGATCGAACAGCTCCTCGATCGAACGGACCCGCACGGCGCCCGCCTGCCTCACCGCCGCGTCGAACGCCGCGTCTGATCCCGCCAGCGCCCCCGTGTGCGAGGAGACGGCCCGCGCGCCCTCCGGCGAGCGCCCCGCCTTGAGCACGACCACGGGCTTGACGGCGGCGAGCGCGCCGAGGGCGCCGAAGAACGCGCGGCCGTCGGCCACGCCTTCGAGATACGCGACCACCACGCGGGTCTCGGCGTCGTCTATCACCGCGCGGAGGAGATCGGTCTCGGTGAGATCGGCCTGGTTGCCGAGGCTCGCGAACAGCGAGAACCCGAGGCGCCGATCGCGCGACCAGTCGAGGATGGCGACGGCGAGCGCCCCCGAGTGGGAGATGAAGGCGATCGGGCCCGCGACGGGCATGCCGGGCGCAAAGGTGACGTTGAGCTTGCGCGCCGGACGAATCCAGCCCAGGCAGTTGGGACCGAGCACGCGGATCGGCTGCCCGGCAAGCCAGGCGCGCAGCGCGGCCTCCCGCTCGCGGCCGGCCGCACCCGTCTCGCGGAAACCCGCGGAGAGCACCACGGCGCCACCGACACCCTTGGCGACGCACTGCTCGAGTGCGGGGAGGACCTCGGCGGCGGGCACGGCGAGGACGGCGAGATCGATCGGGCCGTCGGCGGCGACGATCGACCGCACCGCCGGCAGCCCCTGGACGATGTCGGTGCGCGTGTTGACGGCAACGATACGCCCGTCGAAGCCTGCCGAGCGGAGGTTGGCGAGGACGCTGCCGCCGACTTTCGCGGGATCGCGCGAGGCGCCAATGACCGCGACCGCCCGCGGTGCGAAGAACGCGTCGAGACGCCGGCGCGCGTCACCGGCCGGGGTGATCACTCCGCGTCGGTTTGACGAACGGCGAGGACCGGACAGGGCGCCAGCCGGATCACGCGGTCGGCGACGCTGCCGAGGAGAAAGCGGTCGACGCCACCACGGCCGTGGGTGCCGATCACCACGAGGTCGGCCTGCTCCTCGCGCGCCGCCGCGACGATCTCCTCGTGGGGGACGCCGGTGCAGAGCCGCGTCTTCGCCGCGAGGCCCGCGGCGCGCGCCGTCGCTTCCCATCCCTGCAGCTGCTCCTGCACCCACGCGCGGCCCGCGGTGTAGACCTCGCGGATGCGATCGGCGGCGAAGGGGCCCTCGGAATAGAGCGGGGCCTCCACGAAGACATGGACGAGCACGACTTCGGCGCCGACCGCCAACGCCAAGCGCCGGGCCAGTCCCCACGCTCGCTCGGATTGCGGCGAGAAATCCGTGGGGACCAGGATGCGATGGAAAACGGTCGAGCCGGCTATGGCTCGTCCTCCCGCGCGGCGCTGAGACGCTCGAGATGCCAGTAGTGACGGTCGCGCGCTCGCAGGATTTCCCCGGACGTCCACACCTCGTCCTCCGCGCCCTGTTCCACCCCGAGGGCCCGGCCCAACTCGTCGACCACATCCTGGTCAGGCGTCGGGGCCGACCCGCCCACGGCCTCCTCGCCGGAGTCGAACGCACGCCGCCAGTCCACGTCGACATCGCCCCCGCTGAGCCGCGGGCTCGTGGCCCTGAACTCCACGAGGTCGTCGAGCAGGGGCACGATCACGCCCCGCCAGCCGCCGGGCACCGTCGCGCGTCTGGGGCTCTTCCTCACGATCGTTTTCATCCGAGCACGGGTCTTCGCGTGGCGCATCGTCGACCTCCTCAGACGCCCGACCTGCCCTCCGGGCGCTGTCCTGAGGGATGAGCAACGGCGATGCCATATCCGCGGGTCGCCGATTCAAGAACTTACACGGGCCGCCCTCCGGATCGGCGGGGCATCGGCGCCCCGCCTGATGTCCGGCGGCCCCAGCAGGATGCGGAAAAACCCGCAGGCTGCTCAAAAAGGTCCAGATGCGAGACGGCGCCCGCCGGCTGCACGCGAGGCGTACTCGCTGTACGTTGAGCGTGCGGCCAAGGGCGCCAACGAAGCAGATGGGCCTTTTTCAGCAGCCTGCTAGTGGCGCGCGCTCACTTGAGCGAGGCGAGATACGCCACCAGCGCCTGGACCTCTTCGGCGCTCAGCTCGAGCTTCGGCATGTGGGAGGACGGCCGCACGCTCTGGGGATCGCCCAGCCATCGCGTGAGGTACGCCGCCGGATACTTGGCGCCGAGGTGCGAGAGGTCGGGGCCGATCGGCGTCCCGAACTTGCCGACAAGGTGGCACCCGTAACAACCCTGGGAGACGAAAGTCTGCTCGCCACGAGTCACCAGCGCATCACGCTCCTGGCTCCACGCCGGCGGCGTCGAGAGCAGCAGCACCGCAGTGACCAGGACCACGCGGGCGTGGTGTTTCATCTACGGTGTCCAGCGTGTGTTCAGGTCGACGCTCACGATCCGGGTCTCGGCGCCCGTGATCCTGGCGAGACGCTCCAGCCGACCGGTGAGGTCGGCGTCGACGCCGACAAGCGGGGTCGGGATCATGCCGCCAGCTCGTGCGCCGGACGGAGGAGTAGCACCGCCGCGTCGGCCTCACGGCAGACTCGCGCCGCCGTCCCCCCCGGGGCGAAGCGACGCAGGCCCGTGCGGCAGCGTGTCGTCAGCGCGATCAGGTCGGCGCCAAAGTCGGTCGCCTCGCGGATGATCTCCTCGGCGGGATCACCGAAGCGCACGACCGACTCGACCGGAACGTCGGGCAGACCGATCTCGATCGTGCGCAGGTAGTCGAGCCCCATGGCCTCCAACCGCGCCCCCTCCTGGTCGGCGTAGGCGATGGTCCGGCCGTCTGCGTCCACGAGCGCGTCCGGCGTCGGCGCCACGTAGAGCAAACGCACGGTGGCGCCGCCGCTGCGCGCAGCGTCCGCCACCAGCGGCACTAGGGTCTCGGACTCGATCGTCTGGTCCAGGGGAACGAGGATCCGCTTCATCGTCGCCTCCATGTCAGCCTCGCGAGGATCCCGAGGCCGTCTCGGTCAGCAGCCGTCGCGCCGCGAAGTACTTCTTCGGACGGCGCGCCCCGTCCCGCATGCGTTCCCGCATGCGGTCCAGGCGGCGCTCGAGGCTCTCCTGCACGCCGTCGAAAGCCAGTCGGGGCGTGGTCGCGGTGTGCTCGACGCGCAGGGCTGGCCGACGCGGCAGCGCCACACTCACGCGACAGCGTACGGCCGGGCCACCCTTCGGGCCGTTTTCGTCGACGAACGCCACGCTCAAGCGCGCGGCGCGAATCCCGCGCGCGTCGAGCATCCCGACCAGCCGTGCTCGCACGCCAGCGCCGAGCGGCGGCGCCCCCTTCGGAATCATAACCTCGATCATGGTCACCTCTCTCAGTCGATCGTCGTGATCTCGCCGCAGACGACGGTCCGTTCCGCGGCGGGGCCCTGCTCGAGAACGAGCCGTCCCTCGTCGTCCACACCCGCGACCCGTCCGCGGTAGGTCCCGCTGGCGGCGCGCACCTCCACCACACGGCCGCGGAGCACGTCGCGGTCCTTCCAGGTAACGAGGATCGCGCCGAGGCCCCGCGTGGTGTAGACGTCGAACCAGTGCGGGAGGTGATTCAGGAACGAGGCCGCGAAGTGGTTGCGGTCGATCGGGTGACCCACGGACTCGCGGAGTGACGTCGCGAAGTCTGCCGCCGGGCCGAGCCCACGCTCGAGCGCCCCACGGGAGACGTTGAGGTTTACGCCGACGCCGAGGATCACGGAGTCGACGACGTCGCGCGTCGTCGCCACGGCGCTCAGCGTTCCCGCCACCTTGCGCCCACCGACCAGGACGTCGTTCGGCCACCGAACGCCGGCGGGCACCCCCTCGGCGGCGATCGCGTCGGCCAGAGCGAGCGACGCGATGAAGCAAAACACCGGCACGGCGCGCGGGGAGATCTTCGGGCGGAACAGCACGGACACGTAGAGGTTCACACCCTCCGGCGAGAACCAGGCTTTGCCGAGCCGGCCCCGCCCGCCGCGCTGGGACTCTGCCAGCACGACCGTCCCTTCCCGCGCGCCGGCCTCCGCAAGCGGGCGCAGGGCGTCGTTGGTGGAAGAAACGTCGCGGAAAAGATGGATCGCGAAGCCGACGGTTTCGGTGGCGAGCTCGCGCCGGATGAGATCGATGCAGAGCGAATCGGCGGCAAGGTGGCTCTGCGCGCCGTTCGTCGCCGGACTCATCGCGGTGGTCATGCCGCAAGCACGGAGCAATCAGGGTGCCACGCCCAACGCCTGCAAATCCATGGCGTTGGACGAGAGCGGGCGAGCCGCTGAGGCGCCGCGCTGGGGTGCGCGCGCCGCAGTGGTGACGGCGTTCCCCACGGAATTAGGAACATGGGGGGCCCAGATACGGCCCCCCATCCCCCCCAACGCTCGGAGCGCCCCGGCCAAGCCGTGGCGCTCCTCGATCCTCCGAGAAAGTCCTTGCTCGAATTATTCGTAAGCTCGCGCACGGGAGTCGAGCGGTAATTCGGCGGCGTAGACGACCTGGCGCGGGAGGTCGACCAGTATAATCAAGGGGATGATCACGCCTCTCGTCGGTGCGCTCGCCCGCCGCGTCGGGGGCCCGCGGGTTCTCGCGC
>JBGPYK010000098.1:0-7445 GCA_041493245.1 Methylomirabilia bacterium
CAGGTACACGACGAGGAGCCAGCGGTTGACGATGCCGCGGCGGACCTGGATCTCGCCGCCGGCGTAGTCCTCCAGTGACTCGCGTGTCCGCTCGGGCTCAGGCGCGGGGCGGCTCAACCTTCGATCCATTGAAGCGTCGGCTCGCCGTGGGGCACGGCTCACCTCCTCCTGCCATGTCGTCCTCGGCCCGCAGCACTTGGTGTTTCGCCGCCTCCACGTCGCTGAGCGCGCCGCTCGCGGCGCCCCACAGGAACGCGCAGAGGGCGGCGAGTCCCATCAGGACCGCGACCACGAACTGTCCCAACGTCAGATATTCGAGCATCGCCTACTCCCTGATCTTCCCATCGCGGTGACGACGATCGTCGGCGGCCGCCCGGCCGTGACTGTCGCGCGCGGGGTCGACGGCCAGTCGCGGGGAATCGCCGGCGGGCCCCGGCGCCTCCAGCGTCGCCTTCGTCTCGGGTGGCAGCGCCAGCTTCTCGCCGGTGAGGGGATCCGCCCAGGCCGAGAGCGCGAGGACATAGTGCGAGATCGCCCACCGCTCGTCGTCGGTCATCGCGTCGCCGAAGGACGGCATCGGCGTCCCGTCGAGTCCGAGCGTCATCGTCCGGAAGATGTCCGGCACGCTGCTCCCGCCCTTGAACTGGCCGCGCGTGAAATCCGTCGGCCGGATGGGGCGGTCGAAGTCGTCGCGGAGCTGCCCGGCCGAGGGGCCGTCTCCGTTGCCGGAATCACCGTGGCACTCGAAGCACTGGGCCGTCCGGTAGAGCGCCTGACCGCGCGCGAGCAGCTCCGCCGTCGCCGGTGGAGGCGGCGGGAGCGTGATCGCCGTGGCCGGCGGCTCCTCCCGCCAGCGGGACGAAAACGTCTTGATGTAGGCGATCACGGCGCGCCGGTCCTTGTCGGGCAGCTCGTGCCCCGTGGGCATCGCGGTCCAGCGTACGCCGCGCGTGATCGTGCGGTAGAGATCGCCGTCGGTCGGCAGGGTCCCGGACGGCGTCGTGCGGAACTTGAAGACGGCCGCCGTGAAGTCGCGGGGGCGGGGCGAGAGGAATGTCGCCGCCTTGCCGTTGCCGTCGCCCTTCGGCCCGTGGCAGCCGGCGCAGCGACGCGCGTAGACGGCGCGTCCGCGCGCCACCGTGTCCGCGCCGCCGGGGACGCGCATGGCAGAGACGGCCAGCGTCTGGGGCCCGAAGGCGTCGCGCCAGGCGCCCCGGCTTGTCCCGAGCTTCTGCACGTAACGCACGAGGCCGACCATCTCGCGCGTCGGGACGACGAGCCGGACGGTGTTGGCCAGCGTTCCGCGCCCCTTGAGGTGGGCGGCATCGAGCACCGGGTTGCCGTCGATCGGTAGCCCCCCGTCGGGCCGGGGCGGCACGAACGTCACCCCGGATTCGTCGGGGAAGAGGACGAGGGGCTTGGTGCGGTCCATCGTGAAGTACCGGGCGAGCGCCGGCGTGGCCTCGAGCCTCGCCTTGTCACCCTCGCGATGGACGGGGACCGCGACCTCCGCAAAGAGCCAGCGGACGCTCGGCATGAGGGACTCGGGCAGGAGCAGGCGCGGGTTCCAGTGGTGCGCGTAGTGCCAGTCGTCGGAGTACTTGAGGCCCACGCGGCTCAGGTCCGGCCCGATGCGTCGGGTCGACAACAAGTGCGGCAGGTCCCAGACGTACTCGCCTGCCTCGGACACCGGGCCCCAGCGCGCGTCCTCGCCGGCCACGGGACGGACGTACTGGCTGTGGCAGTACCAGCACCCCTCGCGGATGTACACCTCGCGTCCCAGGCGCTCGAGCGGCGTGTAGTCCGCGGAGGGGTAGCGCACCCACTTCAGCGCGCCCCGCTCGGTCCGCACGGCGCGCGTCACGTCGCGCGCCCGCGACTCCGGCACCATGGCGGGCAGGAAGCCCTGGACGAACAGGGCCAGCGTGATGAACAGGAACCCCGCGCCGACGGCGAGCGTGCTGATCGATCGCAAGGGCCGGCGCTCCTGTCAGGCGGCGCGCCGCGCCCGCGAGCTGTTCATGAGGTTGAGGACGAGGAGCGAGACGCCGACGTCCATGGCGATGCCCGTGAGGGTGCGGAGCCACCAGTACGGGCGGATGGCGTTGACCGAGTCGTGCCACTCCGCCTGGGCCATGAGCATGAAGCCCTGGAGCAGGCCCTGGGCGGTGAGGATGACGAACATCGCCGAGATGCCGAGCGTGATGAGCCAGAACGACCAGGTGCCGAGCGCGTGGCTCCAGAGCGGCCCGCCGTGCACGCGCGGCCAGACGTAGACCGTGCCCGCGATGGCCCACACGACGAAAGTCCCGAAAATGGTGATGTGCGAGTGGGCCACCACGAAGTCCGTGAAGTGCGTCGGCTGCTGGACGGATCGCAACGCCTCGACCGAGCCCTGGAAGCAGCCGACCACGTACATGATCGAGCCGACGATGAGGAACTTCGCCGGCAGATTGCGTCCGAACTCCTCCCAGCGCCCGATCATGGTGCCGAAGAAGTTCTGGAGCACGGTCCACACGGGAATGATCAGCATCATCGACGAGACGATGGCGATCGTCTCGGCCCAGTCCGCGATCGGTGAGTAGAGGTAGTGATGGATACCGACGAAGGGGTAGAAGAACGCGAGCGACCAGAAGCCGATCAGCGAGAGCTTGTGGCTGTAGATCGGATTTCGGACGGCCGCGGGCAGGAAGTAATAGATGAGGACGTACCCGGCCGGCGTGATCCAGAGCCCGACCACATAATGGATGAAGAGCCCGTGCCAGGCCGCGTTGTTGATCCCCGCGATGCTACGCGGCCCGAGCATCAGCAATACCAGATTGACGTCCGTCCACACGAACGCGGCGATCAGGTACCAGAGGGAGACGTAGAGCGGCGGGGACGTGCGGCGCGCGATCGTCACGAGGAACTGGACGGTCAGCCACACGAGGGCGAGGAACGTGACCACGACGGTGGGCAGCGGCAGCTCGCCCGCCTCCCAGCCGCGGTTCCAGCCGAGCGCGAGCAGGACGACGCCGGCGGCGAGGTTGAGGTTCCACACCCAGAGCAGGGTCCAGTTGCAGCGCTCCTGCCAGAGCCGCACGCCGCAGAGCCGGGGCACGACGTACTGGCAGAGGCCGATGAACAGCGTGGAGAACGCCCCCCAGATGACGCCGTTGACGTGGATCGGCCGGAGCCGCCCGAAGGAGAGCCAGGGCACGCCGTCGAGCAGCTCGGGATGGGTGAACTTCGCCGCAACGACGGCACCGACGGTCGGGAACAGCAGGAGCCACCCGAGCCCCCACGCGAGCCAGGCGCGGATCAGGGCGGGGTGGATCAGCTCGTCGTTGCGCGCCGCCGCCTCCGCCCGAAGATCGCCGGCAGCCGTCACTTACGGCCTACAGACCCTGAGTAATTCGAGGAGTAATTCGAGGAGCGCCACGGCGCAGCATGGGCGCTCCGAGCGTTGGGGGGAATGGGCGCCATATCGAGTAATTCGAGGAGCGCCACGGCTTCGCCGGGGCGCTCCGAGCGTTTGGGGGCATGGGGGCCATGTCGGGGCCCCCATCCAAATAGTCGATCTCGTCAGATCTTCATCGCCCGGAGCCGAGCGACCCGCTGCTCGAGGGGGGGGTGCGTCGAGAAGAGGTTCATGAGCGCCTGGCCGCTCAGCGGGTTCACGATGAACAGGTGCGCGGTTGCCGGGTTGGCGTTCATCGGCGCCACCTGCTGCGCCATCTGGAGTTTCTCGAGCGCCTTGGCCAGGCCCCACGTGCGGCCCGCGAGGTGCGCGCCCGTGGCGTCGGCCTGGTACTCGCGCGCGCGGGATACCGCCATCTGGACCAGCATGGCCGCGATGGGCGCGACGATGGCCATGGCGATCATCGCGATGGGATTGCTGCCGCCCTCGTCGTCGTCGCGCCGGCCCCCGAACATCGCCGACCACTGCGCCATGTGCGCGAGGTAGGTGATGGCGCCGGCCAGCGTCGCGGCGAGCGTCGAGATCAGGATGTCGCGGTTCTTTACGTGGGACAGCTCGTGGGCGAGGACCCCCTCCAGCTCGTCCTGGTCGAGGACCCGCATGATGCCCTCGGTCACCGCGATCGCCGAGTGCTCGGGGCTGCGCCCGGTCGCGAACGCGTTGGGCGTGTCGTTCGGGATCAGGTAGACCCGCGGCATGGGGATCTGGGCCCGCGTCGCGAGCCGGCGCACCATGGCGTAGAGCGCGGGCGCCTGGGACTCCTCGATCGGCTGAGCCCCATACATCGACAACACGATCTTGTCGGAGAACCAGTAGCTGAAGAAGTTCATGGCGATGGCGAAGAAGAAGGCGAGGATCATGCCCTGCTGGCCGCCGATCGCGCCCCCGATGAGCACGAGCATGGCGGTCAGCACGGCCAGGAGCAGTCCGGTTTTGAAGATGTTCGACATGGGTGATACCTCCCCTGCTTCGGTCGACCCGTATCGCTCTGAAGCGTAGCAAACGGGCCCGGGAGGGTCAAATGCCTTGACTTGCCAAATGAGCGCCGATACACTGAGCCGGTTTAGAAGAAAACCTTCTGTTCATCCTGATTTAGATGACATGATCCTGCGCGTATCCGACATCCCGGACGAAGGTCTGACGATCGAGGGCACGGTGGCGTTCGCCGCGCCGTTCTCCGACCGGAGCTGGCGGCTCGACAGCGTCCACCTGCACGCCGAACGCGACGGGGACGACGTGGTCGTGATTGGCGACATCGGCGCGACCGTGCCCGTCGCCTGCGGCCGCTGCCTGGAGGAGTTCCCGGTGGGCGTGCGGGCCGCGGTCGACCTCCGATTCGTTCCCCGTCCGCCGACCGGGGACCGAGTCGAGCTGGGCAGCGACGACCTCGACCTCGACTTCTACGCTCACGACGAGCTGAACCTTGCCACCCTTGTGGAGAGTGAGACCGCCCTGGCCCTGCCCATGAAGCCCCTCTGCCGAGAAGACTGCCGGGGGCTCTGCCCGGTGTGCGGTGCCAACCGCAACCTCGTCACCTGCACCTGCCGGGAGCGGATGCCCGACCCGCGCCTGGTCGTCCTCAAGGACTTGGCCGCGCGACTCCACCACGACGGACGATAGGGGAAACGCCATGCCGCTCCCGAAACGACGCCACTCCAAGACGCGCGGCCGCAAGCGCCGGACCCACTACAAGCTCGCCGCGCCGACCCGCTCGGTCTGCCCGCAGTGCCGGGAGCCGAAGCTTCCGCACCGCATCTGCCCACACTGCGGCTACTACAAGGGACGGGAGATCGTCGCCGTCGAAGGGACGTAACGGGGTCGGCGCGACCGCGCCATGAAGATCGCCGTCGACGCCATGGGAGGCGACTACGGCCCCGCCGTCGTGGTCGAGGGTGCCGTCGCCGCCAGCCGGGAGTTCGGGGTCACGGTGGTGCTGGTCGGCGACCGGACAGCGATCGAGCGCGAGGTGGCGCGCCTCGGCGCCGAGCACGCCGCCGTCGAGATCCGTCACGCCTCCCAGGTCGTCGGCATGGCGGAGTCCCCGTCGCAGGCACTGCGCCGCAAGCGCGACTCGTCGCTCCGCGTGGCGGCGCAGCTCGTGCGCGACGGTGAGGCCTCCGCGTTCATCTCGGCCGGGAACACCGGCGCGGCCATGGCCATCGCGATGTTCATCATCGGGGTGCTGCCCGGGGTCGATCGTCCCGCCATCGCCGCGGTTCTGCCGAACCACAAAGGCTTCACCGTGCTCCTCGACGCCGGCGCCAACGTCGATCCCAAGCCCTGGCACCTCCTGCAGTTCGCCGTGATGGGCCACGTGTACGCTCGGGACATCCTCGGCTACGACAACCCGCGCGTCGGGCTCCTGTCGGTGGGCGAGGAGGAGGGCAAGGGCACCGAGCTGACGCGGGAGGCGTACGAGCACCTGAAGGGTTCGTCCCTCAACTTCGTGGGCAACGTGGAGGGCCGCGACATCTACAACGGACGGTGCGACGTCGTCGTCACCGACGGCTTCACCGGCAACGTCGCGCTGAAGATCTCCGAGAGCCTGGCCGACACGCTCGGCATGATGATGCGCGAGGAGCTGACGCGCGATCTGCGGTCCAGGCTCGGTGCCGCCCTCGCGCAATCGGCGTTCCAGCGGTTCCGCCGGCGCGTCGACTACACCGAGATGGGCGGGGCGCCGCTCCTCGGGATCGACGGGACGGCCATCATCTGCCACGGAGCGTCGCCCGTGAAGGCCATCAAGAACGCGGTGCGGGTGGCCGGGGAATGGGCGAAGGCCGGAGTGAACGAGCACATCAAGGCCGCGCTGGAGGCGGAAGTCGCGCGGGGCGGCCGGGAGGGAAGCCGCGAATGACGCGAGCGCACATCACGGGCGTCGGGGCCTACGCGCCGAAGCGCATCATGACGAACGCCGATCTCGAGAGGCTGGTCAAGACCAGCGACGAGTGGATCGTGCAGCGCAGCGGGATCCGGGAGCGGCACATCGCCGAGGAGGGGGAGTCGACCTCCGACCTCGCCATCCCCGCCGCCCAGCAGGCGCTCGAGCGCGCCAACCTCGTCCCCGAGGACATCGAGTTCATCGTCGTCGGCACGACGACCCCGGACAGCTTCTTTCCCTCTACCGCGAACGTCGTCCAGCACCGGCTGGGCTGCCGCCGCGCGGGCTCCGTCGACCTCCTCGCCGCCTGCGCCGGGTCGATCTACAGCCTGACGATCGGCGCCCAGTTCATCCAGACCGGCAAGTACCGGCGCGTGCTCTGCATCGGGGCCGAGACGCTTTCCAAGATCACCGACTTCACGGACCGCGGGACCTGCGTGCTCCTGGCCGACGCCGCGGGCGCCGCCGTCCTCGAGGCGACCGAGGAGGACCGGGGCTTCATCGACGCCGACCTCTACTCCGACGGACAGTACGCCGAGCTGCTCCACATGCCGGCCGGCGGCTCGCGCCATCCGGCCACGCACGAGACCATCGATGCCGGCATGCATTACGCGAAGATGAAGGGCAGCGAGGTCTTCAAGGTCGCGGTGCGGATGTTCAGCGACTGCGTGGAGAAGCTCCTCGAGCGGCAGGGCTTCACGGCGGCCGACGTCGATCTCTTCATCCCCCACCAGGCGAACCTGCGCATCATCGAGGCGGCGGCCAAGCGGGTGCAGCTGCCCATGGAGCGCGTCTTCGTGAACATCGACCGCTACGGCAATACGGGCGCGGCATCCCTCTACGTCGCCCTCGCCGAAGCCGTATCCGCCGGACGCCTCCACCGCGGCGACCTCGTCCTAATGGCCGCCTTCGGCGGCGGCTTCACCTGGGGCGCGGCCCTGATGAGATGGTAGTGCGAGCCGAGCCGGTTCCTCCGGCGAGGCGAGCCCTTCAATGAGCGAAATGGTGCGAGGGGAGGCCGGTTCCTCCGGCGAGGCGAGCCCTTCAATGAGCGAAATGGTGCGAGGGGAGGCCGGTTCCTCCGGCGAGGCGAGCCCTTCAATG
>JBGPYK010000507.1:0-2749 GCA_041493245.1 Methylomirabilia bacterium
GCGCCGCTCGTGAGCAAGCTCTACGACGAGGGCGTGATCGAGGCCGTGGCCGTCCCGCAGATCGCGACGTTCCAGGCGGCGCTCACGTTCGCGCGCTCGGAGGGCATCATCCCGGCGCCAGAGTCGGCCCACGCGATCAAGGTGGCGATCGACGAGGCGCAGCGGGCCAAGCGCGAGGGCAAGCGGCGCGTGATCGTATTCAATCTGTCCGGCCACGGCAACTTCGATCTCGGCGCCTACGAGGCGTTCCTCGGCGGCAGACTTCAAGACTACGAGTATCCCGCCGAGAAGATCGCGGAGGCGCTGCGCGGCGTCCCGCAGATCAAGGGTTAGGGTGGTAGGCTCTATGCCATGAGAACTACCATTGATCCCGCCGGCCGCTTGGTCATTCCAAAAGAGATCCGCCAGGAGGCGGGGTTGAAGCCGGGGATGGCGCTCGAGGTGCATTGCCGCGCCGGCTGTATCGAAATCGAGCCGGCTCCGGTGCTCGTGAAGCTCGTCCGCCGGGGACGGCTTCTCGTGGCCGTCCCGCAGAAAAAGGTGCCGCGGCTGTCAGCCGAAACGGTCGAGCGCACGCGCAGGACACTACGACGCGAGATCGCGTCGCCCGCCTGACATCTCGTGGCAGGATTCCTCCCGGACACGAGCTGCATGGTGTCCGCGGTCTGTGCGTGGCACGAGCATCACGGCGCGGCTGAGGCGGAGATCACGCGGCGTCTGGAGCAGCGGCAACCGTTGCTCGTGGCGGCCCCTGCCCTGATCGAGGCCTACGCCGTCCTGACACGGCTGCCCCCACCGCATCGAGTCTCTCCTCGTGACGCGCTGACTCTCCTCGACGCGAACTTCATCGTCGTTGGCCGAACAATCGCACTTGATGGACGGGAGTATCGAGCACTCCTGCGTTCTGCGCCGGATCGTGCGATCGTCGGGGGGAGAGTCTACGACGCGGTGATCGCGGAGTGCGCGTTGAGAGGCAAGGCTGACGTGCTCCTCACGTTCAACACGCGTCACTTTGCCTCGTTCGCCCGTCCGGGGCTCGACATCGTGGTGCCCCAAGGGACGCGAGCGGGCCTCGCGTAGGTCGTCAGATGTCACCCCTTCTTGCACGGCGTCTGCGGCTCGTTTCCGGCCTGGTACTGCTCGCCTACCTGACCACGCACCTGACCAACCACGCGCTCGGTCTGATCTCGCTCGACGCGATGGAGGACGGGCGCGAGTGGTTCCTGGCGCTCTGGCGCAACCCGCTCGCCACCGCGGCGCTGTACACCTCGCTCGTCGTCCACGTGCTCCTGGCGTTCTGGACGCTCTACCGGCGGAGCCACCTCCGCATGCCGGCGTGGGAGGCTTCCCAGCTCGTCCTCGGGCTGGCGATCCCGCCGCTGCTCGTCGGGCACATCGTCGGCACGCGCCTGGCGTACACGCTGTTCGACGTCACCGACTCGTACGCGCGCGTGGTCCTGGCCCTTTGGCACCTGGCACCGCGGTTCGGCGTCCGACAAGCGGTCGTGCTGCTCGTCGCCTGGACACACGCGTGCATCGGGGTGCACTTCTGGCTACGTCTCCGGCCGTGGTACCGCCCCGTCGCGCCCGTGCTGTTCGCGGGGGCGCTGTTGCTCCCCGTCATGGCACTTCTCGGCTTCGCCGAGGCCGGGCGAGAAGTCAGCACGCTGGCGCGCACGCCGGGATGGGTCGAGGGCCTCGGGCAGACCACGGCCGCCCAGCACGGAGTCCTCGCCCGGATCGACGAGTGGCTCTTCTGGGGCTATGGCGCAGCGCTCGGCGCCGTCCTCGTCGCTCGCGCCGTCCGGCTCCGCCTGCGGCGCCGCGCGATGATTCGTGTTGCCTATCCCGGCGACCGCGAGGTCACCGTTCCCGTCGGCTTCACCGTGCTCGAGGCGAGCCGGCTGGGCCGTATCCGCCACGCCTCGGTCTGCGGCGGGCGCGGGCGCTGCTCCACCTGCCGGGTCCGCATCGATCGCGGTCTCGAATCGCTCCCGCCCGCGCGCCCGGAAGAACAGCGGGTGCTGGACCGCGTGAGCGCACCGCCCGGCGTCCGCCTCGCCTGCCAGCTCCGTCCGACCCGGAACGTCGCGGTCGCGCCCTTGCTGCCCGCCACGGCCGGACCGAGTGACGCGGCCCCCCGCGGGGACGCGCGCGGCGGGCGCGAGCGGGAGCTCGCCGTCCTGTTCGCCGATCTGCGGAACTTCACGCGGCTGGCCGAGCACAAGCTGCCCTACGACGTCGTCTTCGTCCTCAACCGCTACTCCGAGGTCATCGGCGGGGCCATCACTCGCGCCGGCGGCGTTCCCAATCAGTTCACGGGTGACGGCGTGATGGCGCTCTTCGGCGTGGACACGGCGCCCGAGGAGGCGTGCCGGAGCGCGCTCACCGCCGTCGGCGGCATGGTCGCCGGTCTCGACATCCTGAACCGCGAGCTGGCCGCCGAGCTGCCGGCGCCGCTCAGGATCGGGATCGGGATCCACGTCGGCCCGGCCATCGTCGGCCGGATGGGCTACGGCGAGGGCGTCTACCTGACGGCCGTCGGTGACACGGTGAACGTTGCGTCGCGCCTGGAGCAGCTCACCAAGGAATACGACTGCCCCCTCGTCATCTCCGAGCAGGTGGCGACCCGCGCCGGCCTCGACGTCTCGGACCTCCCCCGCCACGAGCTGACCGTCCGCAACCGCGCCGGCGTGCTGGCCATCCGTATCGTCCAAGACGTCACCCGTCTGGGCATGTCGTAGGCAGC
>JBGPYK010000240.1:0-4770 GCA_041493245.1 Methylomirabilia bacterium
ACGGTGAACGTCCTCAGGATCTGGCCCGGATACTCGAAGAAGGCCGCGGTGATCTCCGTGGAGATCACGTCGCCCGGCTCCACCTTGCGGCTCGACGCGAGCTGGCGCGGGACGCAGTACTCGGGGCTCGCCATCGGCGTGACCAGAAAGAAGTGGATGTAGGTCACGCCCCCTTGCGGGTGATAGGCGGACTCGCAGATACCGCCGAGCTCACGCTCGGTCATGCCGGGCTTGACCTGGCGGTCTCGAGCTTCTTGCCCTTCGTGTAGCCGAGCGCGCCCATCAGGCCGATCCGCTTCGCGCCGCGCGCCCGGAGGTCGGTGATGACCTTGTCGATGCCCTGGTGCTCGCCCCACCGCACCTCGGTGTCGCGCGCGAGCTTCCTGGCGAGCGGCCAGTGGTTGTACCACTCGACGTACATGACCTGAGGTTCGCGCGACGAGACGATCACATAGGCCTCGACCGTGGTCGGCCAGCCGGTCAGCCAGGCGACCCCGGTGCCCGCGCGCTGCTCGCCACAGACCAGCAGGTGGTCGACGTCCGCCTCCGCCATCACGCGCGCCAGGGCCGTCCGGCGCCGAGCCATCTCCGCGTCCGAAAACCGCGGATACTCCTGCGCGTGAATCGCGGCGAGCCGCGGATCGAGCTTCAGTTCTTCACCCATCGTCGGCCTCCAGGACGGACGTTGCGATGAGGGCTATGCGGCGACCGGCGCACCGGCGCTCACAACGAAGAGTCTCGTCGATGTCGAGGGTCGCGCGCTAGGCGGCAATGTCGCCGGACTTGATGCGCTTGACGCCAGCTCCCGCCATCTCCTGCCACGCCTTGGCGAGCGAACCCCCGGCGTCGATCCCGCGGGTGGCGTCCTCGATGACGTAGGACAGAAAGCCCGCGCGCTGCGCGTCGAGGGCGGACCAGGCCACGCAGAAGTCGGTGGCGAGCCCGGCGAGGAATACCCGCTTGAGCCCGCGCTCGTGCAGATAGCCCGACAGCCCGGTGGACGTCTTGCGGTCCGCCTCGAGGAACGCCGAGTAAGAATCGACGTGCGGCCGGTAGCCCTTGCGGATGATCAGCTCCGCGTGGGGAATGCGGAGATCCTTGTGGATGTCCGCCTCCGGCGTGCCCTGGACGCAGTGATCCGGCCACAGCACCTGGGTCCCGTAGGAGAGCGGCACCGTCTCGAACGGCTTCTTGCCGGGGTGGCTCGAGGCGAACGAGACATGCCCCGGCGTATGCCAGTCCTGGGTCAGGATCACGTGCTTGAAGGCCGGCGCCAGCCGGTTGATGATCGGGATGACTTTGTCGCCGTCCGCGACGGGCAGCGAGCCGCCCGGGAGGAAGCAGTACTGAACGTCGACGACGGCCAGCACATCGTCGTCGCCGGGCCGAATCTGGCCCTGCGCCCACGCCGCCGAGGCGGCCAGCGTGACACCGCTAACGGCAAGCCGGAGAAATTCCCGCCGATGCAAGGTGACCATGCCGCACCTCCCGTCCAGAGTTTGCCGGTACCATAGCCCCGGGGCCACGGTAAGACAACAGCGGCGGCGAGACTCTCCGTCGCGACCTCGATCGGTTTATCGGGGAGATCGCGCGCTCCACGACTCGGCCAGGCACGCCTTGAGTCGGGTGCCTCCGGGGCGATCGCAGACGTTGACCCGCTGACTTTTACGGCTATACTTCGGGTAGCCGCAGGAGGTGGAACGATGGTCACCAAGATCCAGAAGTGGGGCAACAGTCAGGGGCTTCGATTGAGTAAGGATCTGCTGTCCGACGCCGACATCGACGTCGGGGATGCGGTGGACGTGGCCGTGCACAAGGGCGCCCTCATCGTCACGCCCCTTCGGCGCGTGCGGGGCGGGCACGACTTGCGGGCACTTGTCGGCCGTATCTCGAAGAAGTACAAACCAGAAGAACTCGCCTGGGGCCCTCCTGTCGGCCGAGAGGTTTGGTAGGTGGCGGAGTATGTCCCGAAGAAAGGGGATCTGATCGCCCTCACCTTCGACCCCCAGTCAGGTCACGAGCAACGCGGGCGTCGTCCCGCCCTCGTGGTCAGCAACGACCTCTTCAACAAACACACGGGGCTTTGCATTGCCTGTCCGATCACAAACACCCGCCGCGACTACCCGTTTCATGTGTTGATCCCCGAAGGCCAGGACGTCACTGGATTCGTCATGGTCGAGCAGGTCAAGTCGATCGACTTCCGGTCTCGCAAAGCCCGGCGAATCGGGAAGGCCCCGGCGCAGGTACTGGAGGAAGCGCTGTCGATCCTCGACGCGTGCATCTACTGAGCGCTCTCCGCGACGATGTCCGATGACGACATCCATCTCGTCGACTACGACCCGCGATGGCCGTCGGCACGCGTGTTGACAACCCCGGCTATCCGCGCATAATCGGCAGCACTCCGGGTCCCGTTCCTGGTTCCTCGGCTTCGTTCCTGAACGGTTCGTGATGCAGAGGAGGATCCCTAATGGCCGGACGGACGCGCCTTCGCTCGATCTCCCGCTCGGCGCTCACCCTGGTCGTTGTGCTGCTCCTGGGACTGCTCGTCCCCACGGCCGCGCCGGCCGCCCCTGAGGGCCAGCTCACGTGGGCCGTGCATATCTCGCTCGCCCCGACCTGGTTCGACCCCGCCGAGACGACCGGGATCATCACCCCCTTCATGTTCCTCTACGCGCTCCACGACGCGCTCGTGAAGCCGATGCCCGGGAACCCGATGGCGCCGAGCCTGGCGGAGTCTTGGACCGTTTCCCCGGACGGTCTCAGCTACGAATTCGTCCTGCGCCGCGGAGTGAAATTCCACAACGGCGACCCCCTGACCGCCGAGGACGTGAAGTTTTCCGCGGAGCGCTATCGCGGGGCCGCTTCCGGACCCTTGAAGGCCCGGATGGCGAGCGTGGACGTGCTCGATCCTCACCGCGTCCGCTTCCGCTTCAAGCAGCCGTGGCCCGACTTCATGACGTTCTATGGAACGATGGCCACCGGCGCCGGCTGGATCGTGCCCAAGAAATACGTCGAGCGCGTCGGCGACGACGGCTTCAAGAAGGCGCCCGTCGGGGCCGGTCCCTACAAGTTCGTTTCCTTCACGCCCGGCGTCGAGCTGGTGCTGGAGGCCAACGAGCAGTATTGGAGGAAGACGCCCAGCGTGAAGCGCCTGGTCTTCAAGTCGATCCCGGATGAGTCGACGCGCCTGGCGATGCTCAAGCGGGGCGAAGCCGACATCGCCTATTCGATCCGCGGAGCGCTCGCCGAGGAGCTCCGCCGGACCCCCGGGCTCACCCTCAAGCCCAATTACCCGCCCGGCACCTTCTGGCTCGTCTTCCCCGAGCAGTGGACGGACGCCAAGTCGCCCTGGGCCGACAAGCGCGTGCGGCTCGCCGCGAACTACGCGATCGACCGGCCGGCCATCAACCGGGCCGAGACCCTGGGCTTCTCGCGGATCACCGGCAGCCTGATCCCGCACACCTTCGAGTTCTACTGGCCGGCGCCGGTCCCTTCCTACGATCCCCAGAAAGCACGGCAGCTCCTGGCCGAGGCCGGCTATCCGAATGGCTTCGACGCGGGGGACTACTACTGCGACGCCTCCTACGCCAACCTCGGCGAGGCGGTGGTGAACTACCTCCAGCCGGTGGGCATCCGAGCCCAGCTGCGTCCCCTGGAGCGAGTGGCGTTCATTCTTCAGAACAGCCAAAAGAAGCTGAAGAACATCATCCAGACCGCGAGCGGCGCCTTCGGGAACACCGCCACCCGGCTCGACGCCTTCGTGGCGGCAGGCGGCACGTTCACCTACGGAAGCTATCCCGACATCGACGGTCTCATCAGGGAGCAGGCGAGCGAGATGGACGCGAAGAAGCGGGAGACCATCCTGCACCGGATCCAGCAGCTCATCCACGACAAGGCCATGGTCGCCCCCATCTGGGAGCTGGCGTTCATCAACGGGCACGGACCTCGAGTGGCGGAGTCGGGCCTGACGCTCATCACCAGCCACGCCTACTCCGGCCCCTACGAGGATCTCAAGCTCAAAGCCAGATAAGCGCTCACTTACATCCTTCCTGACCTCAGGGTTTTCGAGCAGCTCCCGGCCCGGGCCTTCGCCGCTCATCGCCCCGGCCGGCCACCGACGCCGCTCGCCTGGCGCGGCACTGATGGGAAGGACGTATTGGGCCATAAAGGTGTATATCAACGGTGAACGCTGACAGAAGGAGGAGCCCATGAAGGCCGGCTTGCACGTCTACGACGCTGATACCCACGTCAACCCCGCCGCGGAAGTCTTGGACCGGTACGTCGATGCCGGCTTCCGGCCGCGCCTCGCCGAGCTGGCGGCCTACCGACTCGCCACCGGCCAGATCGGGGGCACCCCCGGCACCCATCAATACCGGGTGGCCACGAAGTTCTACCGGCGCGTCCTCGGCACGGCGGGCCCCGATGAGACGTTTACCGGTCGAGGCACCAACTGGAGGGGAACCAAGCAGCCCCGGCCAGGGGTGCAGGACGATCAGGCCGAGAACCGCGTCAAGGACATGGACGACGAGGGGACCGACGTGCACTTCCAGATCCCGACGTCCTGGGTCAGCGTCGTGGGCCTGGATGATGTGGCATTCGAAGTCGAGCTGATTCGGGCCTACCACCGCCATATGGCGGACTTCTGCGGAAAGTTTCCCACGCGTCTCAAGACCATGATCGTGGCCTCCTCGCGCGCCGTCGACGAGGCCGTACGCGAGATCCGCCAATGGGGGACCTCCAAGTGGGCGGTGGCCGTCATGCCCTTGCTCG
>JBGPYK010000133.1:0-6474 GCA_041493245.1 Methylomirabilia bacterium
AGTCCACCCAGGAGCGTCATGAGCACGACCTCGCCCGACATCGTCCAGTGCACGTCGGTGAGCGAGGCGAGCTGGAAGACGAGGGCCTTCAGCCCGCCGGCCAGGCCGGAAAGGGTCGCCGACAGGACGAAGGCGAGCAGCTTGTACTGCTCGGGTTTGTACCCGAGCGAGACGGTGCGCGGTTCGTTCTCGCGCACGGCCTTGAGCACCTGGCCGAAGGGCGAGTGGATCGCCCGGTAGATGACCAAGAACCCCAGGAGAAAGATCGCGAGCACGACGAAGTACATCGTCAGCGTCGGGCGCAGGTCGAGCACGCCGAACATCGTCCCGCGCGGCACCGCCTGGATGCCGTCCTCGCCGCCCGTGAACTTCGCCTGTACGCAGAAGAAGTAGATCATCTGCGCGAAGGCCAGCGTGATGTTCGCGAAGTAAATGCCGCGGCTGCGGATGGCCAGGGCACCCACGACGAGGCCGAGCCCGGCAGAGGCGACGGTACCGGCGAGAATCGCCAGCTCCGGAGGAAGGCCCCAGACCTTCGCGGCGTGCGCCGCCCCGTAGCCGGCCGTCCCGAGGAAGGCGGCGTGGCCGAACGACAGGAGCCCCACGTAGCCGATAAGGAGATTGAAGGCGCAGGCAAAGAGCGCGAAGCAGAGCGCCTTCATGAGGAACACCGGGTAAAAGACGAAAGGCGCCACGACGAAGAACCCCACCATCACGACAAAGGCGACCAGTTGATGATGCAGCGTGGCCGCCTCGGCGGGCCGCAGGGGACGCGCCTCGACGATCTGGCCGGTGGCCACCGTCACTGCGCCCGCCCGAAGAGTCCCGTCGGCTTCACGAGGAGGACGAGGGCCATGATGACGAAGATCACCGTGTTCGAGGCCTCCGGATAGAAGACCTTGGTCAAGCCCTCGACCACCCCGAGCGTAAAGCCGGTGATGATCGAGCCCAGGATCGACCCCAGGCCGCCGATGACCACGACGGCGAAGACCACGATGATGAGGTCGGCGCCCATGAGCGGGTTGACCTGGTAGATCGGCGCCGCCAGCACGCCGGCCAGCGCGGCCAGTCCCACGCCGAAGCCGTAGGTCAGCGTGATCATGCGGGGAACGTTGATGCCGAACGCGCGCACCAGCGTCGGATTTTCCGTCGCGGCGCGGAGGTAGGCACCGAGCTTCGTCCGCTCGATCACGTACCAGGTGCCCAGGCACACGGTCAGCGAGACGACGATGACCCAGGCCCGGTAGTTGGGCAGGAACATGAAGCCGAGGTTTTGCCCGCCGCTGAGCTGCGCGGGCATCGCGTACGGCAGGCCGGAGGAGCCGTACTCGTGGCGGAAGACACCCTGGATGACGAGAGCGAAGCCGAAGGTCAGGAGCAGCCCGTAGAGATGGTCGAGGTGGTAGAGGCGCTTGAGCGTCGTGCGCTCCATCACGATGCCGACGAGGCCGACCACGACCGGCGACAGCACGAGCGCCCACCAGTAGCCGAGGCCCGCGTACTGCAACAGGAAGTAGGCCACGAAGGCGCCCATCATGTAGAGCGCGCCGTGGGCGAAGTTGATGATGTTGAGCAAACCGAAGATGACCGAGAGCCCGAGGCTGAGCAGGGCGTAGAAGGAGCCGTTGATCAACCCGATCAAAAGCTGACCAAACAACGCCTGCGCCGGAACACCAAACAAAGTCATGGATCGCAACCCGAGACCGGGCCGCGTCGGGGGCCGGTTGGCCCCGCCTCGAAAACCCACGTAAAGCCGACGAGCGGTTTTAGAGGCGGGGCCATCCGGCCCCCGGCGCGACCCGCCTCCGTCCTCCTTACTTCTTCACCAGCTCGCACCCGCCCTGGTCAAGCGGGCGGAACGCCTGCTCGGCCGGGATCGTCGTGCGGATCTTGTAGTAGTCCCAGGGGTACTTCGACTCAGACGGCTTCTTGACCTCGACGAGGTACATCGGGTGGATCTTCCGCCCGTCCACGCGGATCTGCCCCTTGCCGAAGAGCGGGTCGTCCGTCGGCGTCTCCTTCATCTTCTCGATGACCTTGGTGCCGTCGTCGCTCTTGAGCGCCTCCACCGCTTTCAGGTAGTGGAGCGTGCCCGCGTAGACTCCGGCGTGGATCATCGTGGGGTGAATGCCGCGGTTGAGCTCGGCGAAGCGCTTGGCGAACGCCCGCGTCTTGTCGTTCATGTCCCAGTAGAACGACTCGGTGAAGATCAGGCCCTGCGCCTTCTCGAGGCCGAGCGCGTGCACGTCGGTGAGGAAGACGAGGAGGCCCGCGAAGTTCTGCCCGCCCTTGACGACGCCGAACTCCGCGCCCTGCTTGATGGCGTTGGTGGTGTCACCGCCCGCGTTGGCGAGCCCGATGATCTTGGCTTTGGAAGCCTGGGCCTGGAGCAGGAAGGACGAGAAATCCTGAGTGTTGAGCGGGTGCCGGACCTTGCCCAGCACCTTGCCGCCGCTCTTGAGGACCACGGCCTCGGTGTCGCGCTCGAGGGCGTGGCCGAACGCGTAGTCCGCGGTGATGAAGAACCAGCTGTCGCCGCCCGTCTTCACGATGGCATTGCCGGTGCCGTTGGCCAGCGCCCACGTGTCGTAGGTCCAGTGCACGGTGTTGGGCGAGCAGGCCTTGCCGGTGAGGTCGGAGCTGGCCGCCGACGAAACGATGAAGGCCTTCTTCTTCTCGCGGGTGATCTGGTTGACGGCGAGGGCCACGCCGGAGTTGGGGACGTCGATGATCAAATCGACCTTCTCGGCGTCGTACCACTGCCGGGCAATCTGCGAGCCGACATCGGCCTTGTTCTGGTGGTCGGCGAAGACGATCTCCACCTTCAGGCCCTTGGCGGCAGCGCCGTAGTCCGCGACCGCCATGCGCGCGGCCACGACCGAGCCCTGGCCGGCGAGGTCGGCGTAGAGGCTCGACTGGTCGTTGAGGACGCCGATCTTGACGATGCCGTCCGAGATCTGCGCGTGGACCGGACCGGCGGCGAGAAGCACCGCGGCCATGAGGACGATGACGAGACGTGTGCTGAACATGCTGTGCGCTCCTTTTCAGTGGTGCGTGAGAAATCGCACACGGTAGTCGAACGGGGACACGGCGAGAGGCGGGCGGACGGCGTCCGGGTGACCCATTCCCGCTTCGCGAGACAACGAAACAGCCGTAAAGAGTGGGAATGGCTCGCCGGTGATCGAAGAGAAGACGGCTGTGGTCAGAGGATGCCGTCCGCCCGCCTCCCGCCGTGTCCCCGTTCGACGCACGCGTCGCTCGTTCATGAGTAATCCAGGCTAGACCCCGAGGTACTCGTGCAGCTTGTCCATGTTGGCGCCGAGGTGGGCGTTCGGGATCGTGTCGACGACGCGCCCGCGCTCCATCACGTAGTGGCGGTCGGCGACGGTGGCGGCGAAGCGGAAGTTCTGCTCGACCAGCAGGATCGTGAAGCCCTCCGCCTTCAGGCGCCGGATAGTGGCGCCGATCTGCTGGACGATCACGGGGGCGAGCCCCTCCGTCGGCTCGTCGAGGAGCAGCAGGCGGGCGCCGGTCCTCAGAATCCGGGCGATGGCGAGCATTTGCTGCTCGCCGCCCGAGAGCTTCGTGCCCTGGCTGCGCAGGCGCTCGCGAAGGTTCGGGAAGAGCCCGAAGATCGCGTCGAGCCCGAGACCACCCGCGGCGATCCGGGGCGGCAGCAGCAGGTTCTCCTCCACGTTGAGGCTGGCGAAGATCCCCCGCTCCTCCGGGCAGAAGGCGATGCCGAGCCGGGCGATCACGTTCGACGGCAAGGCGATCAGCTCCCTACTCCCCATGCGCACCGAGCCGCGGCGCTTGGTCACGATCCCCATGATCGACTTCAGCGTCGTGGTCTTGCCGGCGCCGTTGCGCCCGAGCAAGGTCACGACCTCGCCAGGGTGAACCTCGAAGTCAACGCCGTGGAGGATGTGCGACTCGTCGTACCACGCCTCCAGGCCCGTCACCGTGAGCAGCGGCTCAGGCATGGCCCGACCCCATGTACGCCTCGATGACTTGAGGGTTCCGCGACACGCTCGCGTAGTCGCCCTCGGCGAGGATCTCCCCCCGCGCCAGCACGGTGATCGTGTCGGACAGGTTCTCCACCACGCTCAGGTTGTGCTCGACCATGAGCACGGTCCGGTTCACGGCCACCTGCCGGATGAGGGTGGAGATCCGGTCAACGTCCTCGTGGGCCATCCCTGCCGTCGGCTCGTCCAGCAGCAGCATCTCCGGATCGAGGGCCAGCGTCGTCGCGATCTCCAGCGCCCGCTTGCGCCCGTACGGCAGCTCCACGGCGACCGTGGAGGCGAACGGCCCGAGCCCGACGGCCTCGATCAGCTCCATGGCCCGCCCGTTGTAGGCCTCGAGCGCGCGCTCCGAGTGCCAGAAGTCGAAGGAGCCGCCGCGCTGCCGCTGGAGCGCGATCCGCACGTTCTCGAGCACGGTCAGGTGCGGGAACACCGCGGAGATCTGGAAGGAGCGCACGAGGCCAAGCCGTGCGATGTCCGCGGGCCGGGAGCCCGTGATGTCGTGTCCCTTGAAGACGATACGCCCTCGCGTCGGCGTGAGGAAGTGCGTGAGGAGATTGAAGCAGGTCGTCTTGCCCGCGCCGTTGGGGCCGATGAGGGCGTGGATCGTGCCGCGGCGGATGCGGAGGCTGACGTGGTTGACGGCCACGAAGCCCCGGAACTCCTTCGTCAGCCCCTCGGTCTCCAGGATCGTGTCAGTCATGGTATCGGGCGTCGCGTTTCTCTTGCCAGGCGCGGTTGGCTTCGGCGGTTTCCTGGGTCGCCATGCAGGCGTTCTGCGCGCGGATGACCTCCTCGATCATCAGGCGTGGGTCGCGATGAAAGGACTCGTGCAGCAGGCGTTTGGTGTAGACCGTGGCGGTGGGGGACGCGCTCCGCACCTTCGCGATCAACCGCTCCACCGTCGCGTCGACGTCGGCCGGCGCGCACACCCAGTTGACGAGGCCCATCACCTGCGCCTCGCGCGGAGCAACGTCGTCGTTCAGGAGCGCCAGCTCCTTCGCGCGCCCGAGCCCGACCACGCGCGCCAGGCGGAGCACGGCGCCGTCGGGGATGATCCCATGACGCGTGGCGCCGAGCCCCAGCACCGCGTCTTCGGTCGCGATGCGCAGGTCGCAGGCCAACGCGAGCTGCAGCCCGCCGCCGATCGAGTAGCCGTGGAGCACGGCCGCGCTCACCTTCGGCATGTCCTCCAGACAGTTCAGCGCGCGAACCCAGTGCCGATAGAACGGCTCGCCGATCGTGCCGCCGGCGAGTGCCGTGCGGTCCATGCCCGAGCAGAACGCGCGGCCCGCGCCACGCACGATAACGACGAAGACGTCGGGGTCTTCGGCCGCCCGCTCGACGCACTCGGCCAGCCTCGCGACCAGCTCGATGTTGAGGGCGTTGAGCACGGCCGGGCGGTTCAGGACGACCCTGGCCACGCCGTCGCTCGCCTCGTAGGTGACGGGAGCCGTCATCGGGTTGTACGATTGGTGAAAATCGCCACAATGTCAAGGAAGCCACCCCGGAGGTGAAGCGTGTCTGACGGTCGGGTGACCCGCGCTCTCGCGCGCACGGCCCTGCTGGCCACTTTGCTGCTGGGCAGTCTGCCGGCGGCCAGTGACGCCCAGGTGTTCTTGGCGTCCCGGCCCCACCCGGACTTCACGGTCGGCCCCCTCTACGTCCGTGCCGCGGTGGCGCCCGAGATGGGGCCCGTGACCGTCGATGTCTTCTGGAGCCTCGTGGTGCCGCCGGACAAGAGCGCAGCCGACGTCGTGGACGGCGATCTCTTCCTGCTCTGGCCCAGCGCCGTGACCCCGGCACCGAATCTCGGCCCGCCCGATGCACAGCTCGTGCGCTACGCCGAGCAGCGCGGCTTCACCGTGATCGAGGAAGGCCGGCTCGAGCTCTCCGCCCGCAACCTCTACGAGACGAACAGGGACAGGGCGGTGGAGCGGATCCCCGGCGGCGCGCCCTTCGTCACGCTCGTCCGGCAGGGCGGCGCGCTCGGCCTCACCTCGCCCGCCACGTACGTGCGGATCCCCTGGAATCCCAAGCTCGTGAACCCGGTGTGGATCATGGACCTGCGAATGCAGACCAAGGGGCTCATCAAGGCCAAGCGCGGGACGTGGGCGGAGCGGGTCTTCTGGGGACCCCGCTACCGGCTGATGTTGAGCTTCCAGGACGTCAACCCGCGCACGATCTTCCCGCTGTACTTCCAGAATCGCGACCGCGTCCTGCACCTGGCCGAGGAGCCGGCCCAGCTCCGTCTCGAGTTCGCCAAGGCGGATCACCTCAAGATCGACGAGCTCTCTCCGCCGTCGAGCCGGCGGGAGTTGAGCGAGAGCAAGGACAACACCGAAGTCGTCTCGCTCTTTCTCGACCGCTCGGCGGGCCTGATGCCGCAGACGCTGACGGTGCAGTTCGGGTACTTCAGCGACACGCAATCCTGGGCGCCGATCCTGAT
>JBGPYK010000211.1:0-5075 GCA_041493245.1 Methylomirabilia bacterium
CAGAGATCGGCCAGCTCGGCCAGGGGATCGATGGCGCCCGTGCCCACGCTGCCCGCACTGGCCGCCACGCAGAACGGCCGCTGGCCCGCCGCCCGGTCGGCGGCGATGGCGGCGCGCAGCTCCGGCACGCGCATGCGGAACTGCTTGTCCACGGGCACGCCGTGAATGGCGTCCGCGCCCAGCCCGAGCAGCTCGGCCGCTTTTGGGATGCAGCTATGCGCCTGCTCGGACGTGTAAAGGACGAGGGGCGGGCGGCCGCGCTGCAGGCCCTCATCGCGCACGCTCCAGCCATCCTGGGCGGTCGCCCAGTGGCGGGCGGCGGCCAGCCCGATGAGGTTGGCCACCGATCCGCCGCTCGCGAGGAGCCCCATGCTGCCCTCGGTGGGAAAGCCGATCAGCTCCATGAGCCAGCGCACGGAGGCCCGCTCGACGTAGATGGCCGCGTGGTCGCCGCCCGCGCAGCTCGGGTTCATGGCGGCGGCGAGAAAGTCGGCCAGCACACCTATCGGCGCAGGTGGGGAGTTGACCCAGCCGAAGAAGCGCGGGTGGCCATTGCCCATGGCGTGCGGGAGGACGGCGGTGCGGAAGCGCTCCAGGATGGCCTCGGGGCTGGCGCCGGCCTCTCCGAGGATCTCCTGCACGAGCGCCCCCCGTTCCGCCGGCGGCATGGGCCGGAACACCGGACGCTCGCGGATGCCGGCGAGGTAGTCCGTGACGAGGTCGACCAGCTCGTGGCCGAGACGCCGGAAGTGCTCGGGATCGATCGCGGGTGGCGTCGACATGTCGATCGAATTCGTCCTGCCGGCGGGTATCACGTGCGCCTCCGTTTCCTCGCGCGCTCGGCCCGGCGCGCCGATCGGACGCGCGGCACGGGGGGCCGGGCCAGCTCCATCGCATCAGCTTGAACTCCACGCATACTCTATAGTGTACTCGGCGGCAAACCCTTGCCGGACGGCGGGAAAGGATCAACGTCAGGTGATCTTTAGCGATGTTACAGCCACGGTCGGCAGGACGCCCATGGTCGAGCTCGGACGCCTGGCCAAGGGCCTGCCCGGCCGGGTGGTCGCCAAACTGGAAATGCGGAACCCGTGCGGGAGCGTGAAAGATCGGCTCGGCGTGGCGCTGATCGAGGACGCCGAGGCTCAGGGCGTTCTGCGACCCGGGATGACGCTGGTCGAGGCCACCGGGGGCAACACGGGGATTGGCCTCGCGTTCGCGGCGGCGATCCGAGGATACCGGCTCGTCCTGACGATGCCGGAGACGATGTCGACGGAACGAGTCGCGCTGCTCCGCCACCTCGGCGCGGACGTCGTCCTCACCCCCGGCATCCTCATGGGGGACGCCGTCGCGCGGGCCACGCAGCTCGTCAAGGAGATCCCCGGCTCGATCATGCTCGACCAGTTCACGAACCCCGCGAACCCGGAGGTGCACCGGCGAACCACGGCGGTGGAAGTCTGGGAGGACACGCGGGGCGCCGTCGACGTCTTCGTGTCTGCGGTGGGCACCGGCGGAACCATCACGGGGGTCGGTGAAGTGCTCAAGGCGCGCAAACCCGGCGTGCGCATCGTCGCCGTCGAGCCTGCCGGGGCGGCGGTGCTCTCCGGTGGGCCCGTGGGCAACCACATGATGCCGGGCATCGGCGTCGGGTTCATCCCCGCGGTCTTGAACCGCGCCATCCTCGACGAAGTCTTGGCCGTGACCGATGAGGACGCATTCGGATGCACCCGACGGCTGGCGCGAGAGGAAGGCATCCTGGCCGGGGTGTCATCTGGGGCCGCGCTCCATGCCGCGCTCGCCGTCGCCTCCCGCCCGGATGCTGCCGGGAAAACGATCGTGGTTCTGTTGGCCGATACGGGTGAGCGCTACGTGACCACGACCCTGTTCGCCCGGTAACGTCGACGAACTCGGTCCGCGACCAGCCCTCGCGGGACCATGTCACGGTAGTGTGAAATCCTGCGCGGGCACTCCGGCCGTAGATCGAATGAGCGGAAGGGGAATCCGACGGGGTCTCGGCGTCTCCATCTCAAGCAGGGCGCAGTGGCGGGATCGAGGTATATTCGATGCGTCGCATCGACTTTCTGACCGGAGGAGGTTCTCGATGAGGAGTTCCTGGGGGGTCTCGATGATGGCAGGCGCGCTGGTGTTGCTGGCGGCCGGCCCCGCGTCGGCGTGGCAGTGCCCCGTGCAGTGGAAGGCGGCCGAGGAGGCTCTCAAGAAGACCGAGAGCATGAAGGTGTCCCCGGAGGGCAAGACCATGCTCGAGGACGCCAAGCGCTTGATCGCCGAGTCCAAGAAGCATCACACCGAGGGGAATACCAAGGTCGAGCACGCGCGCGCCATGTGGAAGGCCAAGGCGGCGCTTGCCATCGCCGAGTCCGTCGCCACCATTTCGGAGCCGTAGCGGATTCGAGGGCCAACGGCCCATGCTGCGCTCGCGCGCCCTCGCGGCCTCGCTCGTCCTGCTCGCGACCCTGGTCCCCCGGGCCGCGAACGCCGCCGACGTGACCTCGCTGCAGGAGATCATCCTTCGGGCCAAGCCGGCGACCGTTCTCGTGATCGCCGAGGTGGGGTCCGAGGTCGTCCTCAACTGTGGGTCCGGTCAGAAGAAGGTCAGCCCCGCGCCGTTCCGCGAGACGGGGACGGGCTGGCTCATCGACGGGAACGGCTGGATCATCACCAACGGCCACGTGGTCCAGCCCGCCCACGAGGGTCCACCGTGGGTGGTTCAGGACCAGGTGCAGAAGGCGGTGACGGACGTCTGCGTCTACGATGAGCTCGATCGGCGCGGTATCGCCGTCGGCCAGCGGCCCGACCTCGAGGACCAGCTCCGGCGCGCGGCCATGGGCTCTGCTCTCCAGAGCGCCAAGGTTGAGCTCAAACCCTCCCTCTTCATCCTGCTCGCCAACGGCTTCCGGCTGCCCGCCAAGGTCGAGAAGTACAGCCCGCCCGTGAGCACCGAGCGCGGCGCCGGAGTCATGTCGGGCCAAGACCTCGCGCTGCTCAGCGTCGAGGCTGCCGAGATGCCCGCCTTCAAGCTCGCCGAGTCGAAGAACCTCAAGATCGGTGACCCCATCCACATCCTGGGTTTCCCGGGCGTGGTGCTCACGCACGAGCTGCTCAACTCGACGGCCAAGGTCGAGGCCTCGGTCACCAACGGGGCCATCTCCGGCTTCAAGCAGGACGTGCAGAACCAGGCGGTGATCCAGACCGACGCCCCGGCGGCCTGGGGCAATTCAGGTGGGCCGGCGGTGGACGCTCGCGGCGAGGTCATCGGCGTGCTGACCTTCGTCTCGCTGGCGCCGGGTGCGGGGGGCAGCATCGTGCAGGGCTTCAACTTCGTCATCCCGGCCGACGCGGTGCGAGAGTTCCTGCGCGGCACCAAGGTGGACCTCAACGACAAGAGTCCCTTCAACGAGCACTGGCACGCCGGCCTGCGAAAGTTCTTCGCCGACGATTGGCAGGGCGCCCTCACGAGCATCAAAGCGGCCGACCGCCTCCAACCCGAGTTCCCCGACCTCCGCCGTCTCATGGCGGAGGCCGAGGACAAGATCAAGAACCCGCCACCCAGACCCTTTCCGTGGCGCTGGATGGCGGGGCTGGCCACCGTGGTGGGACTTGCTGTCGTGGGCGTGGCGGCACGGCGTCGGGCGCGCGCCAACCGTCTGCGCACCTCCGCCGCGGACGTCGTCCGCCTGCGCGAGAGCGGTGTTCCCGTGGTGCTGCTCGACGTGCGCGACCCGTTGCTCTACCGGGCGAGCCCCTACCGGATCCCGGGCGCCCTCCGGCTCGAACCCGCGCGGGTGGCGGACGAGGTATCGGCACTCGGTCTCGACCGCGGGCGCCCTGTCGTCGCCTACTGCAGTTCCGACAGCGAGCGGCTCAGCGCGCAGGTGGCGTACCAGCTCCGGGGCCTGGGTTTTGCGGACGTCCACGTTCTGCGAGGCGGACTCGGAGGCTGGACCCTGGCCGGTCTCCCGCTCGAGTCGAAAGCCACCGCCGACTAGAAACATGGGGGGCCCCGATATGGCCCCCATACCCCCCCAACGCTCGGAGCACCCCGGCGAAGCCGGGGCGCTCCTCGATCCTCGGACAGACTCTTCGCCCAGAGGATTCATGAACGATGGGCGGTCCGTGCGCACCTGCTCACCGGGCTGGGCGTGAACGATGAGGCACGCGACGCGTACGCCCGTGCGATCGGGCTCAGCGAGGACGAACAGGTACGCGAGTTCCTGCTCAGGCGGTCCCGATCGGTCGGCTGAGGTGCCTCAGCCGACGATGACGTGCTCGCGGGTGACGATGAACGGCGGCGGGCCCGGGGCGAGGAAGTGGACGCGATCGCCGACCGCGGCCCGGTACTCCGGCGTGCTGCCGGCGGCGCGGAGTTCATCGACGGAGTCGAACCAGAGCAGCGCCGCCGCGTCGTAGGCGGGGGCGCGCCCGGCGTCGTAGGCGGCGGCGCGGGTGACGCTCACGACGTAACGACGGAGCGTCGGGATCTTCGCGGCGAGCGGCGCGTGCGCCTCGCGCAGGTGGCGCTGGAAGGCCTCGACCGACAGGTCGGGGCGGCGGGTGAGGAACTCCACCACCTTCACGCCGCCGGGGGCGACGGCGCCCTCGACGACGATGTTGTCGTCGGTGATCAGGAAGCCCATGCGGGCGCGGTCGATGAACTTCGCCTCGTCGGCCTGGAGCCGGACGTGCTCGGGACTGCGCGTCATCGCGCGGAGCGCCTCGGTGTCGTCGGCCCACACTTCCGCGATCCCGTCGTGGACCGGCTCGCCCTTGGCGTACGCCGTGGGCAGGACGTGGGACTGCACGTACCGGCGGACACCGGGCAGGCGGGCCACCACCTCGGGGTGCCGTGTCCGCCAGTAGTCCTGGAACTCCTCGACGGGCATGCCGGCCTTCCGCTTCAAGAACGTCAGCACCTTCACCATTGGACCCTCCGACATGGGGGGCCCCGACATGGCCCCCCAATGCCCCCCAAACGCTCGTAGCGCCCCGGCGAAGCCGGGGCGCTCCTCGATCCTACGACGAGGTCCCAGTGTCCGAACAGGACGCAGCAAAACCTGCAC
>JBGPYK010000535.1:0-2541 GCA_041493245.1 Methylomirabilia bacterium
GTCGACGGCCTCGAGCACCAGCTCCACGCCGGGCGTGAAGGACACGAAGCGGTACGGCCCCGCCCCAACCGGCGCCTTCTTGAAGCCGTCCTCGCCGACCTTCTCGACGTACTTCTTGGGAACGATCCAGCCCGCCCCCGTCGCCGGCGTACCGTAAAAGGTCATGAAGTCCGGCCACGGCTGCTTCAGCCGGAAGCGGACGCGGCCGGGATCCGGAGTCTCGACCGCGGCCACCCTGTCCTTGAGCGCCTTCGCCGAGATGCCGCGGTACCGCTCGAACGAGAACTTGACGTCTTCGGCGGTGACGGGCTCGCCGGTGTGGAACTTGACCCCTTTGCGCAGCACGAACTCGTAGACGAGGCCGTCGGGCGACATGCTCCACGACTCGGCCAGACTGGGCGCCATGCTCTTCCCCGGCATCGGCTTCACCAGGGCGTCGTGCAGGGCGTAGAGAAACATGAAGGGCGTGATGAGCCCCGGCGTCTCGGCGGGCTCGAAGAGCGTCGGCGCCGGGGTGAAGTGAAGCGCCCACGTCATCTGCCCCGCGGGCGCGTCCGCGCGCCCCTCGGGGGCCGAGACGGCATGCGTGAACGCGGCCAACGTCAGCACCACTGCACCCGCCACGACCTGTCGTTTGCGTCGGTTCATCGGATTGTCTCCTCGCAGAGGGCCGATCTCAGTCAGTCGATGCTACCGGCCGGCACCACCCACTCACAGGGCTGCCCCGTGACGCCGGTGATCAGATCGAAATCAGCGTCGTAGTGGAGGACGGCCAGGCCGCTCTCCTCGGCCGCCGCGGCGATCAACAGGTCAGGGATCTTCCGTCCGCGGAGACCGCGGGAGGCGAGCTGCCGCTGTACCTGGCGGGCTCGCCGCAGGTGCACGGCCTCCGTTTCGATCAGGGGAAAGGCGGCGAGCGCCGCGGCCAGCCGCGTCCACTCGCCCAGATTGCGGGCGGAGAACCCGATCTCGAGGTCCGAGATGCCGGCCCGGGCGACCCGGCCACCGGTGGTGAGGGGCTCGAGCGCGGTGCGTACTGCGGCGTGGCTCAGCCGCGTCAGCACACTGGTATCGACGAGGTGCGTCAGCGCCACGCCGCGCTCCGGTCCTGGAGCCTCGCCCTGGCCAGCGTGTCGAGCGCCCTTCTGACCCGACGGTCGTGCGTCGGCGCGACGCGGCGGAGCGCCTCGTTGACCGTGTCCTTCAGGGTCCGCGTGCCCAGCTCGGCCTTCGCCGCCGCGAGGGCCTTCTCGTCGATGTCCACCAAGCGCTTGGACATGGCGGGAATATATCACGCCGCGTCCGGATATATCTCGCCCCCTCGAAGACGCTCGGGTTCGCTAGTCCCCCTGGTACCGGGGCGGGCGAACGAAGCCGCCAAGCTCGCGGGCGACCTGCGCCGCGAATCGGATCGGGGTCCGGTCCTCGAGATACGGCCCGATCGCTTGCAGCCCGATCGGCAGGCCGCCGCGCGTGAGGCCGGCGGGGAATGCCGTCGCGGGCTGGCCAGCCAGCGTCGCCACCGCCGCACAGAACAGGCCGAGCTCCTCCAGCACGGGCTTGCCGTTCACTTCGCGCGTGTCGGCGGCTTCGGCCTCGCGGCGTGCGCGCTCGAAGTCGGGCTCGACGATGGCGTTCAGCTCGGGGTTGTGACGCTCGATGCGCTTCTGGTGCAGCTCGAGCAGCTCGACGGCGGACACCCGGCGCGCGCGCAGCGCGGCAAGCATGTCGACGGCGGTCGCGAACGCGTCAATGGGGTCGCTCATGATGTCATCCCTCTCAGACTGAACGGTGAGCCGACACTAGCGCTCCCACCCGCCACGGTCAAGGCGACGCGCTCGAATAATTATTCGACTCCGTCTACCAGCGGCGATTGCTCCTCGCGCGCGGAATTTCAGACTCGCGTTGACGGGCTCGTCGATACGCGCGACTAATCTCTCATGGTAAGACGTGGTATCTTACGTTTCGTGACGTCGACAACTCGGCTCAGCTCCAAGGGGCAGGTGGTGATCCCGGCACGCGTACGGCGCGCACTCGGCTGGCGGCCGGGAGAGCAGCTCTCGGTCGAAGTCGGGCCGAAGGGCGAGCGCGCCGTGGTGCTTCGCGGCCGCAATTCGGATGAGATGGAGGCCACGCTGTCTCGAGGCTACAACTGGCTCGAGCGGGGCCGACTCGACCTCGTCGAAGCCCTTCACGGCTCCCGCCGGCGTTCCCGTGCCCGAGAACGTCGGCGTCGTTGACGCCGGCGTCATTCTCACCCGGCTCGATCGCCGGCGCCGGTCGCACCCGGCGGCGATCGCGCTGTTCGCATCCGGCGCGCGAGGCGCGGCCCGCCTCCACATCTCCATCGTGAATCTGGCCGAGGCGCTCCAACACTCCCGCGCCTACAGCGAAGCGACGGGAGTCGATCTGGTCGCCGTGCTCGGCGGGTTCGATGTGATCATCACTGCTCCAGACGTGGACATCGCACGCAGGGTCGCGGACCTGAGCGCTCTCGGGGATGCTTCGCTTGCGGACCGTTTCGCCCTCGCGACGGCGCAA
>JBGPYK010000123.1:0-6699 GCA_041493245.1 Methylomirabilia bacterium
CTGCCTCGGCGATGCGCTGAGCCCGATAGATCCGGGCGTACAGGTGAGACGCGGCGAGCAGGTCGCTGTGCGTTCCCCTTTCCTGAATCCTGCCGTCCTGCAGGACGATGACCATGTCCGCATAGGGGAACGCCGCCAGACGATGTGAGCACACGACGATGGTGACGCGCTCCTCGGGGGGAGCCTCTGGCCCAAACGCCTGCCGCAACGAAGCCACGATGCGGGCCTCGGTGTTGACGTCAACCGCCGAGAACGGGTCATCCAGCACCAGCAGTCCCGGCAATTGCGGCGCCGCTGCGCTCAGAGCCCGGGCCAGGCCGACCCGTTGGCGCTGGCCTCCGGAAATGCGCACGCCCAGCTCACCGATCTCGGTATCCAGGCCCCGCGGCAGTGCGAGCACATCCTCTTCCAACGCCGCTGACCTCACGGTCTTCATCAGATGCGCATCGTCACGCAGGGCACGCGCTGATCCGAGCGCGATGTTTTCGCGGAGAGACCCGGAAAATAAGAAGACGTCCTGGGGCAGGTACCCGATGAGTCCCACCCGCTCGACGGGCGTGAGTTCCTCGAGCCGCCGACCATCGATCTCTACCACGCCGGACTCCACGGGATAGATGCCCAGGATGGCGCGAGTGAGCGCGCTCTTACCCGCGCCGACCGGTCCGGTAATGCCCACCAGCGCGCCGGCAGGGATCTCGAGAGTGAGGTTCGTGAGCGCCGGGGCGTCCGCCCCGGGGTAGCGGAAGGTTAACCCCCGCAACGACACCGCGACTGGACCAGACGTTCTCCGCGCGGCGTTGGTCGCCGGTCGCCTGCTGCCGGCAATATGTCCGGCAGCGAACGAGGACAGACGTGGCTCACCCTTTACGGGTAACGCCGGGGCAAGGAGCGGCCGCAGCCGAGCATAGGCAGCGGCTCCGCTCTGTACGGAGTTGACGAGCTGCGGGATGCGGTACGCGCGGTTGACGAATCGCAGGAACAGCTCGAGATAGGCGACAAATGCGCCCACGGACATCATACCCGCCACCACCCGCTCACTGCCTTGCCAGACGATGAGCAGGACACCGGCGGTCATGAAGAAGGTGTAGACCGGCTGCAGGCCGCCCTTGAGGCGGACTAGACCCAGGTTGGCTTCGGCGAACCGCTGGGACAAGTGGGCCACCCTCTCCACCGACGCTCTGGCCCGACCGAACAGGCGCAGCACCCGAATGCCCGTGAGCTGTTCCTGGATCGCCGTGGTCAGCTCGGCGTTCGCTTGTCGCGCCCTCGTCGTTCGCTGAGCCACCCAGCGGCCGGTGGCATGCGCCAGGACCATGGCCAGGGGCGTTGGCAGCAGCGCCATCAACGTGAGACGGGGGTCGTACACCAGCATGGCGACGATGAACGAACAGGAGAACAGGACGGTGTCCCACATCTCAATCGTGAACTCACGGACGCCGACGCCAAGCACTTCGACATCGCCGACGATTCGGGCCATCAGGTCGCCGAGCGGCGTCCTCTGGAGGTCGGCCATGGGCCAAGCCAGCACACCGCGAAAGGCGTCAGCCCGTACGTTGGCGCGGATCCTGGCGTTGGCGGTCATCAGCCACCACCGTTTCGCCATGCGCGGAACCTCGGTCAGCAGGGTGCCGGCGATATACGCCAGAGCGGCCCAGGCAACGTCGGCGGCCGCGGCTTCTCCCCGCTCGAGCGCCAGCGCGCGGTCGATGGCGCGCCCGAGCAAGATCGCTGGTAAGACGACGGCGGTATTCATGACGATGCCGGCGAGCGAGCCAAGCGCCAGCCGGCCCGCCACCTGTCGAAAGTAGGGGCGCATCTCCAAGAGAAAGCGGCTCATCCGGCGACGGCCCTCTCCACCGATCTTCGGTGTCCTAGCCCTGAGCGGAAATTTCTGCCGCACACGATACGCCGCGGGCCCGCGCCAGGCCTCGCGGGTCCGCACCTCGCGCTGAGCCGAGAGCTTCGTCGCCGTGGGAGGTCGGCGACGAAGCGCCTGGTGCCGTCGCGGTTAGGGTCGACGCGGGGCTTTCTCCCGGGTCTCCCATTTCACGGGTGTGCGTCTGCCGTCACTTCCGGCTGTTGGTCTGGTCCAGCGCCGCCTTCAGGCCGCCGGCAAGCTTCGCCGCGTCGTCGTTGGCCCAGAAGTGCATGTAGAACAGGCGCGGCGTGTCCTGGAGGCCGTGGTGGTGGAGCGCGGTCACGTCGATGCCGTGCTGCCGGAGCGTCCGGGCGACGGCGTTCACTTCCTTGTCGATCAGCGCCAAGTCGCCGGTAATCGCCGCCTTGCCGTCCGCAGTGGGCTGGAAGTTGATCACCGTCGTCACGCCCATGGCGGGCAGTAACGGCTGACCCATGCTGGTGATCGCTTCGGCGCGCGGCGCCGTCACCTGGAACACGCCGCCGCCGATGTTTGTTCCCGAACGGCCGAGCACCTGCTCGATCTGCTTCGTGTCGAGCGCCGGCCCACCCGCTGCCGCGGGGGCCGCAGCAGCGGCGCCCAGCGGCGTGGCGCTCGCGGCTAACGCCTGGCGCAGCGCCTTGGCCAACTGGACGGCGTCTCCGTGTCCCTCATAGTGCATGTACATGACGTGCGGGGACATCTCGTTCAGATGGTTGTGGACGGCGGTGACGTCGAGCCCATTACCGAGGAGGGCCGACATGGCGCCCGGCACTTCCTGATCGAGGAGCACGAGGTCGCCCATGACCATCGCGTGATCTCCGACCTGCTTGAAGGCCGCGTACGATCCCAGAGCGAATCCGGCCTTCACCGGAACGCCTTTCACAGTGACGGCGAGGTCGGTGCGCGGCATCCCGATGCGGAAGACGTCGCCGGGCTGCATCTGGCCCGACTTGCCGAGCGCCTGCTCCACCGCCTTCCAGTCCGGCTCCGCGGCGCCCGCCAGTCCGGCCGCTCCGACGATCAAGACGACTGCGACGAAAACGCGCGTGTGTTGCAATCGCTGCGGTCTCATGGTGATGGTCTCCTCCTGACGCGCTGCGCGCAGGTGCGCGAGGCGTTCATCTCGGATGCGAACGGCTACCTGCCGGTTCTCATCCCCCGGATAGTGAGGTCATCGAATGCCGTGATCGAATCCGCCTTTGTCCACAACCCGACTCGCCCCGCCTTGAAACGCGAGTCCCGATGGTCGAGATGGAGCTGGCCGTCGAGCCACGCCTGGACGTGATCGCCCACGGCGACGACGCGCACGGCGTGCCACTGCCCCTGCGCCGGTGTCTTGACGCTCGCCGTGGCCAGCTCGCGGCGCCCCCGATCGTAGGAGTACAGACGGAAGTTGTCCTCGAGCGCGTTGGCGCGGACCACGTAGTACTTGCCGTCCGTGAAACGGAAGACGATACCCCCCGAGGCGTCTTCCCGACCGGAGATCGGCTTGAACTTCATCGACACGTCCACGTCGGTGTAGGGACCCGGCGACGCCACGATGACGTTGAACGGGTTCCGGGTCGCGCGCTGGACGAGGACCTTCTTGCCGCTCGGCGCGCCCGGCATGTCCTCGACCGACCACTGGCCGTCGACCGTGGTCCAGCCCTCGATACCTTTCGTCTCGAAATCGAAAACTTCTACGGAAGCGTTTGCCGGCACTGCCAGCTCCGTGGCTGCGCGTACGGGGTTGCGGCGCATGAGACCGTACGCGGCGAGCGCCCCGAGCGCCGTCTTGATCGTCCTACGTCGTGACATCGCCGAGCCCAGCATCTCACCCTCCTACGTCTTCTGCTTCAACACCGGCAGCCTTTCACCAGACGCCGACGCGGTGCCGGGTCGGCGTCGGAGGCAGCGTCGTGAGGCGCGTGAGCCAGCGAATCGGCCTCACGGTAACACTTGATACATAGTACGTCAATCGTTACATTGCCGGCGAAACTCCTCACCGGGACACCCGGGAACGTCTCGACGCGTCCTTTGCTACCATGGCCGCGACCGAGGCTGAGAACCGCGCCGGTGTCCCATCCATCAATGGGGAGACAGAACATGGCCACCGTCATGCCAAAGACCGCCAACTGGTTCACGTACTTTCCGGAGGACTACCGCTGGTCGTCGGCGGTCAGCGGGATCCTGGGCAGCGCGCCCTGGGGCGGCAGCGACGTCGGTGAGGTCGACCGCGCCTGTCGCCCGCTGCGCAAATCGCCGGGCGACGACGAGGCGTGGTTCGAGGCCTGGCGCGCCGAGGGCGAGCGGGTGCACGCGCTGGCCCGCACGGCCGAGGACGGCGGCCGGAAGATCACCGCGGCGGCGGCGTATCTGCGCGCCTGCCATTATCTCCAGATGGCGGAGCGCTTCCGCACGCCCAAGGACAAGCTAGCGCTCGACGCCTATCGCGAGGGGGTGGAGTGCTTCCACCGCTTCGCGCGCCTCACCGAGCGGCCGCGCATCGAGGTGGTGGAGGTCCCGTATCAGGGCGGGAGCCTGCCCGCCTACTTCGTCCACGCCGAGAACACGGACCTGACCCGCCGGCCGTGCATGGTCTTCTTCGACGGCCTCGACATCACCAAGGAGCTGCAGTACCTGCGCGGCGTCCCCGACCTCGTCCGGCGGGGGATCGCCTGCCTGATCGTGGATGGTCCCGGCACCGGCGAAGCCATCCGGTTTCGCGGCCACTATCTGCGTCACGACTACGAGGTCGCGGGCAGCGCGGCCCTCGACTACCTGGTGACGCGCCCCGACGTAGACGTCGCGCGCATCGGCGTGATGGCGGTCAGTCTCGGCGGCTACTACGCGCCCCGCTGCGCCTCGATGGATGCGCGCTTCAAGGCGTGCATCGCCTGGGGCGCCATCTGGGACTACCACGCGACGTGGAAGCGTCGGATCGAGTCGGGCTTCCGCGCCTCGATGTCGGTCCCCGGCCATCACATCACCTGGATTCTGGGCGCCTCGAGCCTCGAGGACGCGCTGGCGAGGCTGGAAGGCTTCCGCCTCGACGGCGTCGTGCAACGGATGCGCTGCGCGTTCCTGCTCACCCACGGCGCCGACGACGAGCAGATCCCGCTGCGCGATGCTCAGGCGCTGTTCGACGCCGTCGGCTCGGCCGACAAAACGTTCCGCGTCTTCACCACCGAGGAAGGCGGCTCCCAGCACTGCCAGCGCGACTACATGACGCACGGCACCAGCGTCATGTACGACTGGCTCGCCGAGAAGCTCTGAGCCTACAAAGGAGAGTCCCTATGGCCCCACCCGTCGATCCCAATGAAGTCTTGATGACCGGTGAGAACTCGTTCGTCCGGCTGAGCCTGGACGGCGGCCAGACGATGTCCGGCCGCTTCAGCCACTGGCGTGTGCTGTGGTGCCCGGCTGGTCCCGGGCACGCGCTGTTTGCCCAGACCACCGCGTTCGGCGGCCAGGCGCGAATCTACAGTGACAACGTGGCGGTGGCGCGCTGGCTCCAGCGGACGATTGAGACACTGCTGTTCCCGGCGTTCGCCGACACGAGCCTGCCCGTGATCGCCGCCGACTTCGCGCGCTCCGGCGATCCCCGCTCGAGCCCCGTCGAGACCGTAGTCTCGCGCGCCGACGCGATCCGCCTGACGTGGTGGGACTGCATCGAGCCATTCGTGCTCAACGCGCCGCCCGGCTTCAACAACCGCCCGCTCGGCGTCTTCAGCACGTTCTTCCCGGCGCGAGCCGCCCAGGTCGAGATCAACGGCGCCGTCGTCCCCGGCCAGCCCTGGCCTGAGACGCGCGGCGACCGCCAGTCCTCGTCCGCGTGCTTGGCTTGGTCGGAGACCTGGGTCAAGCCGCGGGGGTAGGCCGATGAAAAGGGCCCATCTGCTTTGTTGGCTCGGTCGCGGCTCCCTGCGGCGTACGCTGCGTACGCCTCAGTCGCCACTCCCTCGCCGCCTCGCATCTGGACCCTTTTGATCGGCCTACAGTTTGCTATCGTCCGAGGGGGTAGCGCGCGGGTGCGATACTGATCGCGGTTGCGCGAAGAGAGTCGCGATTCGCAGCCACAGGAGGCGAGAATGATCCGGCAGTACGTCGAGCAGGCACTGCGGATGGCGCGCTACGACAAGCTGGAAGACGGGACGTTCTGCGGTGAGGTGCCCCGCCTGCGAGGCGTGCTCGCCTCCGGCGGGACGTTGGAGGCGTGCCGGGAGCAGCTTGCTGAGGTCGTCGAAGAGTGGGTGCTGGTGCGCGTGGCGAAGGGCCTTGCCGTCCCAAGGCTCGGCAAGGTCGGCGTAAGGGTGGCGTAGCGCTGCAGGACTAGCTCGGAGGATTCCTGAACGAGCGACGCGCGCGGCGAACGGTGACACGGCGGGAGGCGGGCGGACGGCGTCCTCTGACCACAGCCGCCTTCGCTTCGATCACCGGCGAGCCATTCCCACTCTTTCCAGCTGTTTCGTCGTATCGCAAATCGGGAATGGCCCTCTCGACGAGATCGCCACACTCGGTCACTCACATCGTACAGGGTCACCCGGACGCCGTCCGCCCGCCTCCCGCCGTGTCACCGTTCGACGACCGTGCGCGAGTTCATGAATGATCCAGGCTAGGCCAAGGCTAGGCCAAGGCTAGGCCTGTCAGCTCGCGCCGACGAGGTCGGCGGCGTGGTTTTTCTGGTGGAAGTAGTTGGCGCTGTAGAAGTCGATGACGAGGTCACGGTAGACGGCGCGCGGGTAGCGCGGGGGATTGTCGGCGCTCATGCAGCTCGGCAGGCACTCGATGACCGAGTCCGGGGTCGGGCTGTAGAAGAA
>JBGPYK010000054.1:0-9964 GCA_041493245.1 Methylomirabilia bacterium
CATTGAAGCGTCGGCTCGGCCGTTGACGGCCTCACCTCCTACTGTTCGTCGAGCCATTGAAGCGTCGGCTCGGCCGTTGACGGCCTCACCTCCTACTGTTCGTCGAGCCATTGAAGCGTCGGCTCGGCCGTTGACGGCCTCACCTCCTACTGCCATTACTCCCACTCGATGGTGGAGGGGGGTTTGGAGGAGATGTCGAAGACGACGCGGTTGACGCCCTTGACCTCGTTGATGACGCGGTTGCTGATCGTGCCGAGCAGGTCGTAGGGCAATCGCGCCCAGTCCGCCGTCATCGCGTCCTGGCTCATCACGGCCCGCAGCGCGATGACTTGGGCGTAGGTCCGGAAGTCCCCCATGACGCCCACGGTGCGCACCGGCAGGAGCACGGCGAACGCCTGCCACAGCTCGCGCTCGAGCCCGGCCGCGCGCACCTCCTCCTGAACGATCGCGTCGGCCTCGCGCAGGAGCTCCAGGCGTTCCGGCGTGACCTCTCCGAGGACGCGGATGGCGAGCCCGGGGCCCGGGAATGGCTGGCGCCAGACGATCTCGGGGGGCAGTCCGAGCAGCTCACCCACCCGTCGGACCTCGTCCTTGAACAGCTCACGGAGTGGTTCCAGCAGCTTGAAGTTCATCTTGGCCGGCAGCCCGCCGACGTTGTGGTGCGTCTTGATGGTGGCCGAGGGCCCCTTGAAGGAGACGGATTCGATGACGTCGGGATAGAGCGTGCCCTGGGCCAGCCACGGGATCTCGCCGAGGACCCTCGCCTCGTCCTCAAAGACGGCGATAAACTCGGCGCCGATACGCTTGCGCTTCAGCTCGGGGTCGGCCACCCCTCGGAGGGCGTTGAGGAACCGGCGGGAGGCGTCCACGTGGACGAGGGTGATCTTGAAGGCGTCGCCGAAGGTGTGGACGACCGAGTCGACCTCACCCTTCCGCAGCAGGCCGTTGTCCACGAACATGCACGTGAGCTGGTCGCCGATGGCTCGATGCACCAGCACGGCCACGACGGCGGAATCCACACCCCCGCTCAGCGCGCACAGCACGCGGTCCTGACCGACCCGCTCTCGGATCGAATCGATCGTGGTGTCGATGAAGGACGCCATCGACCACGAGCGCTTGACCCCGCACACCTCGAGGAAGTTCTCGAGGATCGTCCGACCCTGCGGCGTGTGGGCCACCTCGGGGTGGAACTGAACGGCGTAGAGCCGGCGCGCCTCGTCGGCCATCGCCGCCACTGGGCAGTTCGCCGTGGTGGCCAACGCGATGAATCCGGGAGGCGGTTTGAGCACGCTGTCGCCGTGACTCATCCACACCGTCACCTGCCCGCTCGCCTCGGGCTCCACGCGGCGCAGGAGCGGGCTCGTCCCCGTCAGACGCACCTCGGCGCGCCCGTACTCGCGGCGCGCCGAGGGCACCACCTGGCCACCGAGGAGATAGCCCATGGCCTGCATGCCGTAGCAGATGCCCAGCACGGGGATCCCCGCCTTGAAGAGGCCCTTGGGGGGAAGCGGCGCGTCCTCTTCGTAGACGCTGGAGGGGCCGCCGGACAGGATGATGCCCTTGTAGCCGGCGGCGAGGAGATCGTCGAGGGGCACGGTGCACGGGAGGATCTCGGAGTAGACCGACAGCTCACGGATGCGGCGCGCGATGAGCTGCGTGTACTGCGCTCCGAAGTCGAGGACGGCGATCTTGTCGGCGGCGTCCACCGACGGCCCCCGCTTACCGGGGGCGGCCCAGCTTCTGCGCCTGCTGGAAGACCTTGCCTTCAGTCTTGATCGCCGGAGCGATGATCAGCTCCGTCTGCTGCAGCTCCCGGATACTTCGCGCGCCCACCGAGCCCATGCAGGTGCGGATGGCGCCGACCAGGTTAAGGGTGCCGTCCTCGGTGAACGCCGGACCGAACAGGATCTGCTCGAGCGGCCCCGCGATGCCGACGCGGATGCGGGTGCCGCGGGGCAGGTTCTGGTGCGGCGTCGCCATGCCCCAGTGGTAGCCGCGCCCCGGCGCCTCCACGGAACGGGCGAAGGCGGAGCCGATCATGACGGCGTCGGCGCCGGAGGCCAGCGCCTTGCAGACGTCGCCGCCCGTCGTCATGCCGCCGTCCGTGATGATCGGCACGTAGCGCCCCGTCTGCTTGTAGTAGAAGTCCCGCGCGGCCGCGGAGTCGGCCGTGGCCGTCACCTGCGGCACGCCCACTCCCAGAACCTCGCGGCTCGTGCAGGCGGCGCCGGGACCGACGCCGATCAGCAAGGCGTCGATGCCGCACTCCATCAACTCGAGGCACGCCTCGTACGTGACGACGTTGCCGATGATGAGCGGGATGGCAAGCTGCTTTTTGAGTTTCCGGAGATCGACGGGCGGGTACTCGGTGGCGATGTGGCGCGCGGTGGTGACCGTCGACTGCACGACGAACATGTCGGCGCCGGCCTCCTGGGCGATCTGGGCGAAGCGCTCGGCACGCTGGGGAATGGCGGAAACGACGGCGGGGCCGCCCCCCTTCTTGATCTCGTTGATCCGGCGGTGGATCAGCTCTTCCTTGATGGGCTCCCCGTAGATCGACTGAATGATCTTCGTCGCCTCTTCCTGACTGGCCGAGACGATGCGGTCCAGCACGTCGTCGGGGTCCGCGTAGCGGGCAAAGAGGCCTTCGAGGTTGAGGACGGCAAGCCCCCCGAGGCGCCCCATCTCCACGGCCATGTGGGGGCTCACGACCCCGTCCATGGCGGCCGCGATGATGGGCAGGTCGAAGCGGCGGCCACACAGCTCCCAGCTGATGTCGACCTCGTTCGGATTCACCGTGACGGCGCCGGGCACGAGCGCGATGTCATCGAACCCGTACGCGACCCTCGCCTTGCGTCCGCGCCCCACCCACATCCCCATCATTGACCCCCTTCGGCGGGTGAACCACCCCCGCCCCGTACCCCCGTATATAGGGACCGCCCACGCGCCGTACACTAGATTTGGTGCAGTATAGCCGTGGCCTCCGTGGGTGTCAATCGCAGAGACCGGTCGGCAGCGTTCGCCTGCGCCCGTCACCCCATGACCTCGCCCGCCACCACGTGGTGCACCCCCACGGCGTCACGAATGACGAGCGCGCCGTCACCATCCAGGTCCACAGCGACGCCCACGCGGCCGTCCACGGTGACCCGGCGCCCGATGGTGTCCGTGAGCGCCAACCAGCGCTCGCGAACGGACGCAAATCCCTCCCGCTCGAGGCGAGCCCGCCAGGTGTCGAAGGCCGCGAGCACGGCTTCGAGCATCGCGTCACGCTCGACCCTCTGGCCCGTCTCGAGGTCGACGGAGGTGGCCGTGCCGGCCAGCTCGTGCGGAAAGCGGTGCTGGCCCAGGTTGACGCCGACGCCCACCACGACCAGCGGCTCGATGGCGATCCGCGACTCCAGGAGGATCCCCGCGATCTTGCGCTCGTGGACGACGAGGTCGTTGGGCCACTTGAGCCGAACCGCCAACCCGGCGATCGCCTCGAGGGCGTCGGCGACGGCCACGCCCGTGGTGAGCGAGAGCTTGGGGAGATCGCGGATGGCGAGGCGCGGACGGACGACGATCGACGCCAGGAGGCTCGCGCGCGGCTCGTCGAGCCAGCGGCGGCCCCGCCGCCCCCGCCCCGCCGTCTGCGTATCGGCAACGACGACCGTCCGGTCCGGGGCGCCGCTCTCCGCGAGTTCGAACGCCACACTCTGGGTGGAGGTCACCACGCCCAAACGGACAATCTGCGGCCCAAGCGCACAGCAGGCTGCTGAAAAAGGCCCATCTGCTTCGTTGGCGCCCTTGGCCGCACGCTCAACGTACAGCGAGTACGCCTCGCGTGCGGCCGGCGGGCGCCGCCTCGCATCTGGACCTTTTTGAGCAGCCTGCGGATTTTTCCGCATCCTGCTAGACCCCATCACTGATCCAGCCGAGGCTGGCCTCGAGCTTCCGGTGCAGCTCGCGCTGCTCGTGGAGACGCTGCCGTTCCTTCTCGACGATCTCGGCCGGTGCACGCTCCACGAACTCGGGCCGGCCGAGCTTACCCTCGATGAAGGCCACGGCATCAGCGGCACGCCGGATCTCCTTGTCCAGACGGGCGCGCTCGGCGGCGAGGTCCACGACGCCGGCGAGGTCGACGTACAGCTCGGAGGCGCCGAGGACGGCGAGCGCCGCGTTCTGCGGCCGCGCCGCCCCGGGGTCCACGCGCACCTCGGCGCGCGCGAGCGAGCCGACGAGGCCCGCCGTTGCGGCGAAGAGCGCATCGTCGCCTGGTGCGGGGCGGATCGTCACCGGCAACGAAGTGCCAGGCGTGATCCGCATCTCGCCCCGGATGTTGCGGACCGCCGCGACCGCTTCCATGACCGCGGCCATGTCGCGTTCCGCGGCGGCGTCGAGCTGGCCGCGCGTCACGCGCGGGTACGGCGCGATCATGATCGACTCCCCCGCTCCCGGCAGCCGCTGCCAGATCTCCTCGGTGATGAACGGCATGAAGGGGTGGAGCAGGCGCAGCGTCGTCTCGAGCACCGTCACCAGCGCATGTTGCGTGGCCAGCCGCTCGGACGGCGACGCGGGCCGATAGAGCGGCCCCTTGGCGATCTCCAGATACCAATCACAGAACTCGTGCCACAGGAACTGATACACGGCGGAGGCCGCGTCGTTGAACCGGTAGCGCCGGAGGTTCTCGCGGACGGCACGGATGGCCGCCGCGAGCCGGCTCCGGATCCACCGGTCGGCGAGCGCCGGAGGGGCTTTGCGGGCGCGCCGGGCGTCGTAGCCGTCCAGGTTCGACAGCACGAGGCGGGCGGCGTTCCAGAGCTTGTTGGCGAAGTTGCGGTAGCCCTCCACCCGCTCGTCCGAGATGCGGATGTCGCGGCCCTGGGCCGCGAGCGCCACGAGCGTGAAGCGGAACGCGTCGGTGCCGTAGCGGTCCATCATGACGAGCGGATCGACCACGTTGCCCTTGGACTTGGACATCTTCTGACCCTCGGCATCGCGGACGAGGGCGTGGATGTAGACATCGCGGAAGGGCACGTCGCCCATGATGCGCAGGCCCAGCATCGCCATGCGGGCCACCCAGAAGAAGAGGATGTCGAACGCCGTGACGAGCACCGACGTCGGGTAGAACGTGCGGAGCTCCGGCGTGTCGTCGGGCCAGCCGAGCGTCGAAAACGGCCAGAGCCCCGAGGAGAACCACGTGTCGAGGACATCGGGATCCTGGCGGACCGGCCCGCCGCACGTCGGGCACGCGGTGAGCGGGGTGCGCGAGACGTGGACCGAGCCGTCCGTCTCGCAGTGCCAGGCGGGAATCCGGTGGCCCCACCAGAGCTGGCGGGAGATGCACCACGGCCGGATGTTCTCCATCCAGTGGTCGTAGGTCTTGCTCCAGACCCGCGGAGTGATCTTGATCCGGCCTTCGCGGACCGCCTTTAGCGCCTCGTCGGCGAGCGGCTTGACCTGGACGTACCACTGCTTGGAGACGAGCGGCTCGACGACGGTCTTACAGCGGTAGCAAACGCCGATGGCGTGGCGGTAGGGCTCGATGCGCTCGATGAGCCCGAGGGTCTTCATGTCCTCCACGATGCGCCGGCGGCACTCGAAGCGGTCGAGCCCCGCGTACTTTCCTGCCAATGCCGTCATGCGGCCGTCGAACCCGATGACGGTCCGGATCGGGAAGTCGTGGCGGCGGCCGATCTCGAAGTCCACGGGATCGTGGCCCGGCGTCACCTTCACCACGCCCGTCCCGAAGTCGGGGTCGACGGCCGCGTCGGCCACGACGCGCATCGTCACCGTCCCCTCGACCGACGGCACCTCAAGGGTCTTGCCGACGTACTCGGTGTAGCGGCGGTCCTTCGGGTGCACGGCGAGCCCGGTGTCGCCGAGCTTCGTCTCCGGGCGTACGGTGCCGAGGGTGAGCGGGCCGTACTTGATGTAGACGAACTCCGCCTCGCGCTCCTCGCGCTCGACTTCGAGGTCGGAGAGCACGGTCTGGCAGCGGGGGCACCAGTTGACGATGTAGTCGTCCCGGTAGATGAGGCCTTCTTCCCAGAGGCGCACGAAGACCTCGCGCACCGCGCGCGATAACCCGGAGTCCATCGTGAACCGCTCGCGTGACCAGTCGCATGAGGCGCCGAGCTGCTTGAGCTGGCGGATGATCGTCCCGCCCGACTGCTCCTTCCACCGCCAGACACGCTCGGCGAACGCCTCCCGGCCGAGGTCGTCCTTGGTTTTGCCCTCGGCCGCGAGCTGGCGCTCGAGCACGACCTGGGTCGCGATCCCGGCGTGGTCGGTGCCCGGCACCCACAGCGTGGTGAACCCGTCCATCCGCTTCATGCGGACGAGGACGTCCTGGAGCGTGTTGTTGAGCGCGTGCCCCATGTGGAGCGATCCCGTGACGTTCGGCGGCGGGATGACGACGGAGAACGGCTTGCCCGGCGACGTCGGATCGGCGCGAAAGTAGCCGCGCTCCTCCCACACGGGATACCAGCGTTGCTCGACGGCGGAGGGGTCGTAGCGGTCGGGGATGGGGGCAGACTCGGCTGTCATCTGCGGCGCGTCATTGTATCACCGGGCCCGCGGCGGTGAGACGCCACCGCGTCTCGGCGCGCTGGAAGGTCAGGGTCCACGGCCGCCGCCCGCCGGCCACGGCCGCCACCGAGACGGGACCGTTCGCCTCACTCGTTGCGTCGCACGCCGGCTCGCGCGCGAGCGTGACGGGCAGCGCGGCGCGGAGGCGTGCCTCGGGCACGAGCACCGCCAACGCGCGCTGGTCGCCCGCGTCCAGCGCGGAGAGGATCCGGCCGACGGCCTGGTGCAGCACGGCGTGCCAGCCGTCGTGCAGACGGCGACCCGCCCGCACGAACGTCATCCGCTCAGGAACGAAGCGGTAGACGTCCTCTTGCTCGGTCTGTCCCTCGCAGCCGGGGATCCAGCCCGGATACTGCAGCTCGTAGCGGATCGTCACGTCGGCTCCGCGGACCCGCCAGTCGCTCGCCACGAGGCCCGCAGGAAAAAAATCCGCGGTACTCCAGACCACCGCCACGTCATCGCCGCGTTGCCGCACCAGGTCGAGTCGCAGCGAGCGGGACCCGCGTCCCGATGGAGCGCCGTCCCAGGCCACGAGGAACGGCGTGGGACTCCGTGGTCCCGCGGGCAGCGCGTGGAGGGACGCGCGGCCCTCGTGATGGAGCGTGGCGAGAAGCGCCACCTCGCCGGCCCGCGGGCCGTAGACGCGAACGCTGTCCGCTCCGCCCTCGCCGAGGTGGCAGGCGACGACGACCAGGGGGCCGACGCGCATCACACGGAAATCGGCGCCGCCCCAGGCGTCGGTGAATTCCTCGAGACGGTCCTGCAGGAAGCCGGCGGAGGCAAAGAGGCCGCCGCTCGCCACGTTTTGGACGATCTCCTCGTCGAGCAGCGCGTAGATCTCTCGCGCGTCGTCGGCGGAACGGCCGGAGGCCTCGAGCTGGAGCACGGCCAGCCGCGTCGAGGCGAGGTCACGGAAGCGCTCGCGAGGGTCGGGCGGGCCACCGGCGACGGCGGGCGCGCCGGCCGCGAGCCCGTGGGCCACGAGCAGGGTAAGCGTCAGCCAGGCGCTCCGGCTCACGAGGCTATGGTACAACAGACCCGTGAGGTCCCCCGGCCTCGACACGCTCGACCGGTACTTTCTCCGCGAGCTGCTGTCGCCCTTCCTGTTCGGTGTCACGCTCTTCACGTTCTTCCTCTTTCTCGACCGCATCTACCAACTCACCGACCTCGTCATTACCAAGGGCGTCCCCTTCCCCCTCGTGCTCCAACTCCTCGTCTACATGTTCCCGGCGTTCCTGACCAACACGCTGCCGATGGCCCTGCTCGTGGCCGTCCTCCTCGCCGGCGGCCGCCTGTCCGCCGACCTCGAGATCGTCGCCTGCAAGGCGGCGGGACTGAGCCTCGTGCGGCTCGTCCGCCCCGTCCTGCTGGCGGCGCTGGTCGTCACGTTCGCGAGCGGGGCCCTGGCGCTGGTCGTCGCGCCGCGGACGAGCAAGGAGTTCCAGCTCCAGCTCTTCCGGATCTTACAAGCGCGCGCCTCCAGCGGACTCAAGGAGCGGGTCTTCAACACGACCTTCGGCGACATCGTGATCTACGTCGAGGAGGTCAGCGCCTCGCAGGTGGGGCTTCGGGGGCTCGTCGTCTCCGACGAGCGCGACCCGAAGCTCAGCCGAATCATCATCGCCCGCGAGGGCCGCCTCTTCAGCGACGAGGCGACCCGGCGCATCACGCTGCGCCTGCTCGACGGCGTCGTCAACGAAGCCGACGTGAACCCCGCGAACGCGCCGCAGGACCTGACGCAGGAAACACTGGCGCCGGGCGGGGCGGCGAGCGCGAGGCGCTACCGCTACACCGCCTTCCAGATCTACGACATGAACCTCACCATCGAGGCGCCCCTCAAGACAACGGCCCGCTTCGAGAAGCCGGAGAAGGACCTCGGATACCGGGAGCTGTCCCAGAAGATCGACGAGCTGCGCGCCGACCCGTACGCGCGGGCGCCCTACATCGTCGAGCGGCACAAGCGGTTCGCGCTGCCCCTGGCGGCGCTGGTCTTCGCGCTCGTCGGCTTCCCCCTCGCGGTGCGCTCCCACCGCGGGGGGCGGAGCGTCGCGCTGGTGGGCACGCTCGGGATTCTCGTGTCCTACTACCTCATCATGACGACGCTCGAGGGCATGGCGCTCCGCGGCGTGATTCCCGCCTGGCTCGCCCTGTGGACCCCGAACGTGCTCTTCACCCTGCTCGGCGGGGGGCTGCTCCTCGTCACCGTGCGGGAGTGGCGGGCCCCGCGGATGAGCGGCTTCTGGGGCATGCTCGACACCCTCTGGCAGAGCGTCCCCCGCCCCCGCGCGCGCCGCGAGGAGCGCTTCGCCACGACCGCGCGCGACTCCACCCATCTCATCGACCGCTACCTGCTCCGTCAGTACCTCGCCTTCATGGGCATGGCGCTGGCGGTGGCGGCGGCGCTGTTTTTCGTCATCGACCTGCTGCAGACGCTCGACCGCTACCTGCGCGTGAAGCCGCCGCTGGTCTACATCGCCGAGCACTTCCTCTATCGCATGCCCGCGGCGCTGCACGAGGCGCTGCCCATCGTCATGCTCGTGGCCACCATCTTCCTGTTCCTCACGCTGACCCGTTACCACGAGCTGACGGCGCTCAAGGCGGCGGGGATCAGCTTGTACCGGGCGAGCGCGCCGATCCTCCTCTTGGCCTTCGCCGTCGCCGTGGGCTCCGGCCTCTTCCAGGAGCTGGTCCTGCCCGTCCTGAACGAGCGCGGGGAGGAAGTCGATCGCGTGAAGATCCGGGGCCTGCGCCCCCGCCACCTCGAGTCTCGCTCGCGGCTGTGGCTGCGCAGTGGCGACACGCGCTTCTACCGCGTCGAGCTGCTGAGCCCGGCGACGAGCGAGCTGTACGGGGTGACGGTGCTGGAGATCGACGACGGGTTCCGCCTCGTCGCCCGCCTGGACGCGCGCAAAGCGCACTGGAGCCCGGCGGGCTGGGACTTCAGCGAGGGCGCGTTCCGCGAGGTCGTCCCGGGCGGGCAGGTGAGCACCGTTCCCTTCCAGCACGCTGCCATCGAGCTGGACGAGACCATCGCCGATTTTACGCAGATCCAAAAGCCCGTGGCCGCGATGAGCTACCTGGAGCTGCGCGACTACGTGAACCGCCTGCAGGCTGCGGGCTTCCAGGCCCAGCGGTATTTCGTCGATCTCTACTCAAAGCTCTCGTCGCCGCTCAAGAACCTCATCATGGTGCTGGTGGCCATTCCCTTCGCGCTCCAGTCACCGCGGGGCGGACGGCTCTTCGGCGTCGGCCTGGCCATCGCCATCATGGCCGGCTACACGGTCGTCCACTACGTCGCCCTGGCGCTCTCCCGTGCCGACCTCCTCCCCGCCCTCCTCGCCGCCTGGACCGCCAACGTCATCTTCCTCGGCATCGCCGCCTCGTTGTTCCTCCG
>JBGPYK010000317.1:0-4029 GCA_041493245.1 Methylomirabilia bacterium
CGAGGACCGCGACGGCCGCGCCATCGTCCGCGTCAAACGCCCGAAAGGCCGCGCGAAGCGCGGCGGCGGTCTCGGGGTCGACCGCGTTGCGGACCTCCGGCCGGTTGATGACGACGGTGGTGACGGGGCCGAGTCTCTCGACGAGGACTTTCATCGCGGTTCTCCGTCGGGCGCGGCGCGGGAATGGGAGCGGACGGCCCCCTGACGCTCAGGATTCGCCGAGCGCCCGCCTCGCCTCGTCCAGGTGTCGGGTCATGCCCACTTCGCGGAACGTCGTGAGCGCGTTCGCCAGAAGTTCGTCGGCACGCTCGCGCTGGCCCGCGCTCCGGAGGAGCCGGACGTAGCTCACGTAGCAGCGGGCCAGCTCCGGCCACGTGCCGATCTCCCGGTGGATGCGGATGGCTTCCCGCATGTGGTGCTCCGCCTGGCCGGGCTCGCGTGGATCCACGCTCAGGAGCGCCTCGGCGAGCGTCCGGTGCGCGAACGCCTTGGGGAAACGGTCGCCCACCTCGTCGGCCAGCCGGATCGCCTCCTCGCAGAGGGCGGGCACCGCCTCGAGCTGGCCGAGGGCCAGGAGCGCGTGGGCGAGGAAGCTCTTCTGCCAGGCCAATGCGAATCGGGTCCCGATTTGCGCGCCGAGGGCCGCGCTCTCCTCGATCAGCGTTCGCCCCCGGCTCGGATCTCCGGCCATCGTGAGGGCCCGTCCCTCGAAGATCTTCACCACGTAGATCCGGAAGAGATCCCCCGCCGCCTCGGCGATGCGCCGCGCATTCTCGAAATCGGCAAAGGCGAGCGCCCAGTCGCCGCACTCGCTTCGCACGATCGCCCGGTCGAGCAAGAGGGTGGCCTCGGCGAACGGGTTCTTGATGTCCCGGGCGAGCTGGAGGCCGTGATCCGCGTACGTGATGGCCCGCTCGAACTCGCCCATGAAGCTGAGCGCGAAGCCCGCGAAGCCGGCCGCCGTGGACTCCTCGGTCTTGTTTCCCAGACGGCGCATCTGCTCGGCGCTCCGCTCCAGGAGCTGACTGGCCTGCGTGTAGTCGGACTGTTGCCAGTAGATGCGCCCCATCAGGTTGACCGGGGGCGCAGCCAGTCCGTCGTCGCTCAATCGCTCGGCGATCTCGAGACTCTGTCGGGCGTAGGCGATGGCGGTCGACGGTTGCCACAGGACGTAGGCGATCCGTCCGAGCCAGTAGAGGACCTGGGCCAGCCGGCGCTCGTCACCGAGGTCTTCGGCCAGGGTGCGGGCCGTTTCGAGACTTTGCCGGTCGCGCTCGATGACATCCTGCCGGGTGGCGCCGACGGCGGAGAGCTTGAGGGTGGCGTCGATCACGGCCCGCCGGGCGTCGGGAGAGGCGGGAAGCGCCCGCGCCATTGCCAGCGCCTGTTCGTAGTAGATCGTGGCCTCGGGATTCGCGTAGAGTCGCGCGGCGAGGTCGCCCGCGAGCAGCGCGTACACGACGGCCCGATCCTGGCGTTCGCTCCGCGCATAGTGGTACGCGAGGATCGGGGCCTGCTCGTCCAGCCGATCGGCGTAGAGATCCTCGATGGCGCGGCCGATGACGCCGTGCAACTCCTTGCGCCGTTGCAGCAGGAGCGTCTGGTAGGCGACGTCCTGGATCACGCCGTGCTTGAATCCGTATTTCAGCTGGGGGAACAGGGAGGTCTCGTGGATCATCTCGACGCGCTTGAGCGTGTCGAGATGCCGCGGTACCTCGGATCCCCGCTCGGACACGCGGGTAAGGACGGTGAGACCGAACTCCCGGCCGATCACGGCGGCGGTCTGCGCCGTGCGCTTGACCGGCTCCTCCAGCTGATCCAGCCGCGCGCGGATAATGTCCTGGACGTTCCCGGGGACCTCGACCGCCGCCCCTGTCGACCAGGTGAAACCTCCGTTGCCGCGCCGGACGAGCCCGCGCTCGCAGAGGGACTTGACGATCTCCTCGACAAAGAGCGGGTTCCCCTCCGCCTTCTCCCACACGACGCGCACGAGGTCCGGGGGCGCCTGGGCGATCCCGAGAAGGCTGCTCAGCAGGGCGTCCACCTCGCGCTCGGCGAGGACATCGACGGCGAGCCCCGAGTAGTAGGTCCGGTCGGCCCAGCGCACGGCGTATCCCGGCCGGTGGGTCGCCACGAGGAGCGTGGGGACGGCGGGGAGGCTGTCGGCGAGGAAGACGAGGTAATCCTCGGACGTCTTGTCGATCCACTGCAGGTCTTCGAAGACGAAGACCTGAGGACGATGTCGACTCCCGGCAAAGGTGATCGCCCGCAGTGCCTCGAAGGTCCGCTGCCGCTTGTCCTTGGGATCGAGGTGTCGCAGCGCGTCGTCCTCGTCGGGGAGGCCAAGCAGCTCGCGCAGGAACGGGAGGGTCCCCTCGACGTCGAGGTCGAGCTGGCGAAGGCCCTGCCGGAGCTTGTCGTCGACCTGGAGCGGGTTGTCCTCGTCCTCGATCTGGAAGTTCGCCTTGCAGATCTCGAGGACGGGCAGGTAGGGCGTCGTCTGTCCGTACGGGACGCAGTGACCTTCAAGCCAGCTGACGCGCTCGCCCTCGAGCGATTTGCGGAACTCGTAGAGGAGCCGGGACTTGCCGGCACCCGCCTCGCCGACGATTCCCACGACGTGCCCTCGACCGGCTTTCACCCGGGCGAAGCAGTCACGGAGCATCCCGAGCTCACGCTCGCGGCCGATCAGCTCGGTGAGACCGAGATCCGCGCTGACCTCGAGGCGGCTCCGGCGCCTCCGCCGCCCCGTCACCCGGAACACCGACACCGGCTCGGGGTACCCCTTGACGCGGACCGGCCCCACGGGCTCGGTCCGGACGTAGCCCTCGACGAGACGATGAGTGGCGTCGGTGATGAAGATCGCGCCGGGCTCGGCCACCTCCTGCATCCGCGCCGCGAGGTGGGTGGTGTCGCCGATGGCGGTGTAGTCCATGCGGAGTTCGTCGCCGATCTTGCCCACCACGACCAGTCCGCTGTTCAGGCCCAGGCGCAGCCGGAGCTCCATATCCCCTTCGTGCTTGAGCTGCTCGCTGTACCCGCTCACGGTCTCGCGGATGGCGAGCGCCGCCTGCACGGCCCGGAACGCGTGATCCTCGAGGGCGAGAGGTGCGCCGAACAGGGCCATCAGGCCGTCGCCGAGGAACTGGTTCACTGTCCCCTCGTAGCGGTGGACGGCGTCGGCCATGAGCCGCAGGGTCCGGTCCATCAGTTGATGCATCACCTCCGGATCCAGCCGCTGAGCGAGGCGCGAGGAATCGACGATGTCGACGAAGAGGACCGTGACCTGCTTGCGCTCGCCCTCGAGCGCGCTCCGGGAGGTGAGCACCTTGTCGGCGAGGTGCTGGGGCGTGTAGGAGGGTGGCGACGGTTCATCCGGTCGGGGCGCGGGGGCGGCCGCCGGGTCGAGGGGTTGGCCGCACTCGATACAGAAACGGCTGCCCGGCGCGTTCGGATGGGAACAGCTCGGGCAGCGTATCTCGAACCGTACGCCGCACTGGCTGCAGAACTTGGCCGAGGGCGGATTCTCGCCCCGGCAACGCTCACAGCGCATTATTTAACGTCGGGGGGAGCGAGCGCCGCTCCTCCCCGACACCCCCCACCGGGTTGATGTCTTCACAGGCTTCGTGAGGTCTATGGGTCCGGTCGATAGAGGTGCTCTCGGGTCAGCGGAATCGCGTCGCTCGACCCTTTCGTGAACTGGATCTGCCAGACGCAGTGATCGCCATACCGGAAGCCCGCCGCGCAGCCGGCGAGATAGAGCCGCCACATGCGCGTGAACGCCTCGCCGTACATCCTCCGGACCTCGTCGAGGTTCGCCTCGTACGCCTCGAGCCACCGTTCGAGCGTCAACGCGTAGTGCAACCGCCACACCTCGACGTCCGTGATACAGAGGCCGCTCTCCGCGAGGGGCGCGGCAATCTCGTCCAGCGAGGGAAAGTACGCATCGGGAAAGATGTACTTGGTGATCCACGGGTTGGGCGGCGCCGCCACCTGGCGCCCGATCGTGTGCAGCACGCCGATCCCGCC
>JBGPYK010000305.1:0-4127 GCA_041493245.1 Methylomirabilia bacterium
ACAAGGCCGCGAAATTCATCTGGCTCTGCAACGCGTACAACATCCCGCTCGTCTACCTGGCGGATGTCGCGGGGTTCATGGTGGGGACGAAGGTCGAGCGCCAGGGCATCATCCGGCACGGCGCCAAGATGGTCTTCGCCACCTCGCAGGCGACGGTGCCGAAGATCTCGGTGATCGTGCGCAAGTGCTACGGCGCCGGGCTCTACGCGATGTGCGGGCCGGCCTTCGAGCCGGACGCCGTGCTGAGTCTGCCTCAGGGCCAGATCGCGATCATGGGCCCCGAGCCCGCCGTCAACGCCGTCTACTTCAACAAGATCATGGAGCTGCCCGAGGCCGAGCGCGCGGCCTACGTCAAGCAGAAGCGGGACGAGTACGCGGAGGACGTGGACGTGTACAAGCTCGCCTCGGAGATGCTCGTGGACGACATCGTGCCGGGTTCGGGGCTGCGGGCGGAGCTGCTCACGCGCCTGGCCTACGCCGAGACCAAGGTCCACGAGTTCCCCCAGCGCCGCAACGGCGTGTATCCCGTGTAGGCTACGGCCCCTCCCCGAGTGCTCTCAGTCGCTGAGCAGCCCGCTTATAACCCAGAGAGGCAGACCTTCGGTACCAGCCCATCGCCTCGGCACGATCTTGAGCGAGTCTCGTCCCGAACTCGCAAGCGAGACCCACTCTGAACATAGCAACCCGATCGCATGTGGCGCCCTTGCAAAAGCCAAGCAGCCGGCGAAGCACCGCTTCGCTCAGATTCACAAAAGAAAAGAAGTCCCCCTCCCGGTCACTCCGAACTAGCATAGCCTTGACGTCAAGCGGTGGTTTGTCATCTGGAAGCGCGAATGAGAGGGTCACGGTCGCTCCCGGCTGGAGCCATGCTTGGCGCGGCACCTTGACGCCGAAGGGGCTAATGTCGATCGCGGTCCACTCGACCTCAAAACCGACACGCAACGGGATGGGGCAGGCGAGTCTCGGTACGCGTCGCTGAGGGCCCTCGGCGTTGACGGTATAGATTTGAAGAAACGAGAGCAGCGACCGTAAACGCTCAAAAGGCACCGGCTTCGCGAGAAAATCGATCGCACCAAGCCTGAGGCATTGCAACGCGAGATTCTCCGTCCCGCTTGCCGAAACCGGCAGTACCGGAACAGCCGACCGACGAACTTGGTGGGACTCCAGAAAGCTGAGGCCTGCATTCCTTGGAAGATCGAGGTCAAGCATCACGACATCGGGGGCCCAGGTCTCTAGTTCGTGGTACGCATCGTCAATGGTCGTGACGAGGGTGGCCTCGTAGGTGAGGTCGCGAAGAAACTCCGTGTAGATCTCCCCGAGTCGCTTGTCCTGCTCGACGACCAGGATTTTCAATTAGCGCGCGCCGAACTTGCGGCGGGTCTCGGCGAGCGACTTCGAGATCGGCGCGGGGAGGCGCGGGCCGAACTCGTCGTAGAACTGGCCGAGGTCGTCGAGCGCGGCGAGCCACTCGCCGGCGTCGATGTGGAGCGCTTCCTTCAGCCGGTCGGGCGTCACGTTCAGGCCGTTGGTGTCGAGCGCGCCCGGCGCCGGCACCCAGCCCACCGGCGTTTCCTCGGCCCGCGCCGTCCCGCGGATGCGCTCGACCATCCACTTGAGCACCCGCACGTTCTCGCCGTAGCCGGGCCAGAGGAACTTCCCGTCGGCGTCGCGGCGGAACCAGTTGACGCGGAAGATCTTCGGCGGCTTGGCCAGGCGCGGTCCCGTGGCGAGCCAGTGACCGAAGTAATCGGCCATGTTGTAGCCGCAGAAGGGGAGCATCGCCATCGGGTCGCGGCGGACCACGCCGACCTTGCCGGTGATCGCCGCCGTCGTCTCCGTGCTCATGGCCGAGCCGAGGAACACGCCGTGGTTCCAGTCGAAGCCCTCGAAGACGAGCGGGATGACCGCCGAGCGCCGCGAGCCGAAGATCAGCGCGGAGATCGGCACACCCTGCGGGTCCTCCCAATTCGGCGAGATCGACGGGCACTGGCTGGCGAGCACGGTGAAGCGCGAGTTCGGGTGGGCGGCGGGACCGCTGGCCGGTTGCCAGGGCCGTCCCTGCCAGTCGGTGAGACCGGCGGGCGCCTCGGGCGTGAGTCCCTCCCACCACGGCTCCTGCGACGGCGTCAGCGCCACGTTGGTGAAGATCGTGTTCGAGCGCACCATCGCGGTCGCGTTGGGGTTGGTCTTGGGGCTCGTGTTGGGCGCGACGCCGAAGAAGCCGCGCTCGGGGTTGATCGCGCGGAGCTGCCCCGTCGAGTCGACGTGCATCCAGGCGATGTCGTCGCCGATCGTCCACGCCCGCCAACCCGGGAGCGACGAGACGACCATCGCGAGGTTGGTCTTGCCCGACGCGCTCGGCATGGCGGCGGCGACGTAGGTGACGTGCCCCTCCGGGTCCTCGATGCCGAGGATGAGCATGTGCTCGGCGAGCCAGCCCTCCTCGCGCGCTTGGGCAGACGCGATGCGCAGCGCGTGGCACTTCTTGCCGAGGAGCGCGTTGCCCCCGTACCCCGAGCCCACGCTCCAGATCAGCTTCTCCTCGGGGAATTGCAGGATCAGCCTACGGTCGGGGGAGAGGTCGCCGAGGGAGTGCAGCCCGGCGATGAAGTCGTCGTCGCGCCGCATGTGCTGGATCGCGACCTGGCCGATGCGGGTCATGAGGTGCATGCTCGCGACCACGTACGCGCTGTCGGTGACCATGATCCCCACGCGGCTCATGGACGACCCGGCCGGGCCCATGAGGTAGGGGATGACGTACATCGTGCGGCCCTTCATCGCGCCCTTGAAGTAGCCGCCGGCCTTGGCCTTGGCCTCGGCGGGCGACATCCAGTTATTGGTGGGGCCGGCCTCGGCCTTCTCGCGGCTGCAGATAAAGGTCAGTTGCTCGGTGCGCGCGACGTCGGACGGATGGCTGCGGTGCAGGTAACAGCTTGGATAAGTCCGCTGGTTGAGGGGAAGCAGGGTCCCGTCACGCAGCATGTCTTCGATGAGTCGGTCGTACTCGGCCTTGGAGCCGTCGCACCAAACGGTGCGGGAGGGCTGCGTGAGTGCCGCCGCTTCGTCGACCCACTTCTCAGCCACGCTGCTGACGCTCATGGGCGCACCCTCTTCGTGTGAAGTGCGTTGCAGAACGGCTCCACGCCGGAGGACGCCGCGCCGGCGACCTTCGCCGGCCATTGTCGCCGCCGCTCGCCCTTCTGTCAACGACGAGTAGCGGTGCTCGATCCGGTGGATACGCCGCATGGTAGCATCCCCGCCTGTGAAGAGCCTGGTGCTGGCCCTGCGTTACCTCACGATCGCTCCTGTCCCGGCCGGCGCGCACGTGGAGCCGAGGATGCTCGGCCGCGCCGCGCCGTGGTTTCCCCTCATCGGCCTGGGCGTGGGACTGGTGATCGCGGCGACCGAGCGAGTGACGGCGATGCTCTTCCCCTCGCTGCTCGATGCCCTGCTGACGGTGACCGTGTGGAAGCTCATCACGGGCGGGCTGCACCTCGACGGGCTGTCGGACTGTCTGGATGGGCTGGTCGGCCGGGATGCCGGCGATCGCCTCCGCATCATGCGGGACAGCCGGATCGGGGCTTTCGGAGCGATCGGTCTCATCCTGTTCCTGCTGCTCGAGGTGGCCGCCGTGTCCGAGCTGCCGCAGCCGATCCGCTGGCGCGCGCTCCTCGTTGCTCCCGCGGTGGCGCGCGCGATGCCACCGCTGGTGAGCTGGCTCTTTCCCCCGGCGACGCCGCTCGGCCAGGGCGCGATGTTCCGCTCGGGCCTCCGGCCGTGGGGTGTGCTTGCCGCCTTCGCCCTGGCCACCGTGATCGCCCTGTTCACGCTGCACGCCGCCGGCCTCCTCGTGCTGGGGCTGGCGACGGGATCGGCCATCGCGCTCGGCTGGTTCCACACGCGCCGGCTCGGCGGCGTCACCGGCGACGTCCTGGGGGCATCCATCGAGGTCACCGAGCTGATCGTCCTCTTGACCGTCGTGGCGTGGACGAGCGCCCCACGCTGATCTACCTGCTCCGCCACGGCGAGGTGGTGCACGCCGAGCGGCGGCGCTTCGTCGGCCACCTCGACGTGCCACTCTCACCGCGCGGCGAGGCGCAGAGCGTCGCCCAGGCGGCACGGCTGCG
>JBGPYK010000017.1:0-15686 GCA_041493245.1 Methylomirabilia bacterium
TCGACCGTCCGGCGCTCGTGATCTCTCCGAACAAGACGCTGGCCGCGCAGCTCTTCGGGGAGTTCAAGGCGTTCTTCCCCGACAACGCGGTGGAGTACTTCGTCTCCTACTACGACTACTACCAGCCCGAGGCGTACATCCCTCAGTCGGACACCTACATCGAGAAGGACGCCCTCATCAACGACGAGATCGACCGCATGCGCCACTCGGCGACGCGCTCGCTCATGGAGCGTCGGGACGTCGTGGTCGTCGCCTCGGTCTCGTGCATCTACGGCATCGGCGCTCCCGAAACGTACCAGGGGATGCACCTGCCGCTCCGCGCGGGCGAGCAGATCGACCGCGACGAGATCATGCGGCGGCTGGTGGCCGTCCAGTACGAGCGGAACGACTACGACTTCCACCGGGGGACGTTCCGGGTGCGCGGCGACATCGTCGAGGTGTTCCCCGCCAATGAGGAGTCGCGGGCCGTCCGCGTCGAGCTGTTCGGCGACGTGATCGAGGCGATCCACCGCATCGACCCACTCAAGGGCGAGGTCCTCGACCGGCTCGACAGCGTCCACATCTACCCGGCCAGCCACTACGTCACGCCCGCCGAGCAGCTCGAGCGGGCGCTCTCGACCATCCAGGAAGAGCTGGGGGAGCGGCTGGCGTTCCTCCGCCAGCGCAACCGCCTGCTGGAGGCCCAGCGCCTCGAGCAGCGCACGCTCTTCGACATGGAGATGCTGCGGGAGCTGGGGTACTGTCACGGCATCGAGAACTACTCGCGCCACCTCAGCGGCCGCCGCCCGGGGGAGGCGCCGCCTACGCTGATCGAGTACCTGCCCAAGGACGCGCTCGTCATCATCGACGAGAGCCACGTGGCCGTCCCCCAGATCCGCGCCATGTACTACGGCGACCGCTCGCGGAAGGAGACGCTCGTCGAGTACGGCTTCCGCCTGCCCTCGGCCTTCGACAACCGGCCCCTGACCTTCGACGAGTTCACGCGGCTGACCGCCCAGACCGTCTACGTCTCGGCCACCCCCGGCCCCTACGACCTGAAGGTGGCCGGTGACGCCCTCGTCGAACAGGTCATTCGCCCCACGGGGCTCATGGATCCGGCGATCGTCGTCCGGCCCGCCCGCGAGCAGGTCGACGACCTCCTGCACGAGATCCGCGTCCGGGCCGAGCGCGAGGAGCGGGTGCTCGTCACGACGCTGACCAAGCGCATGGCCGAGGACCTGACGGAGTACTACCAGCAGGCGGGGCTGCGCGTGCGCTACCTCCACTCGGACATCGACACCCTTGACCGCGTGGCCGTGATCCGAGATCTCCGATTGGGAAAGTTCGACGCGCTGATCGGCATCAACCTGCTGCGCGAGGGCCTGGACATCCCCGAGGTGTCGCTCGTGGCCATCCTCGACGCCGACAAGGAGGGGTACCTCCGCTCGGGAACGTCGTTGATCCAGACGGCCGGCCGCGCCGCCCGCAACGTCAACGGGCAGGTGATCATGTACGCGGACCGGGTGACGCAGTCGATGGCGGAGACGATCCGCGAGACGGAGCGCCGCCGCGTGCTCCAGGCCGCCTACAACGCCGAGCACGGCATCACGCCCGAGTCCATCCGCTCCTCCATCCGCGAGCTGCTGCAGACCGTGTACGAGCGCGACTACGTCACGGTCGAGCTGCCGGAAGCGGGCGAGGAGACGTTCGAGTCGCCCGCCCAACTCGAACGGCGGATCGCTGCGCTCGACAAGCAAATGAAGGAAGCCGCCCGCCGCCTCGACTTCGAACAGGCCGCGGAGCTGCGCGACCGCATCCGCTCGCTGCGAAAGCTCCAGACGGTCTGACGCCTCTCGCCTTTCACCTCTCGATTCTCGCCGCCCGCGCGTCCCGCGACCATCGCGTCCCGCTACAATAGGGAGGTGATGACCCTCGAGGAGAAGCTCGCGAGCCTGCCCGACCGGCCGGGCGTCTATCTGTACCGGGACGCCAAGGCGCAGGTGATCTACGTGGGCAAGGCGGCGTCGCTGCGCAGCCGCGTGCGGTCGTACTTCCAGGAGTCGCGGCCCCACGATCCCAAGACGGACGCCCTCGTCCGGCACGTCGCCGATCTCGAGTACATCGTGACCGACAACGAGCTGGAAGCGCTGATGCTCGAGGCCAACCTCGTCCGCAAGCACCGGCCGCGCTACAACATTATCTTGAGAGACGACAAGCACTATCCGTTCCTCAAGCTGACGACCCACGAGGAGTTCCCGCGGCTGGTGGTCGCGCGCAGAGTGCACAGCGACGGCGCGACCTACTACGGGCCGTTCTACCCGGCCACCGCGATGCGCGAAACGCTGCGGCTGACGCGCCAGCTCTTTCCGTTGCGCACGTGCTCGATCAAGATCGACGGCCGGCTCCCGCGCCCCTGTGTCCAGTACGCCATCCACCGCTGCAACGCACCCTGCACGGGGTGGGAGACCCGCGAGGGGTATGCGAAGACCGTCCGGGACGTCCAGCGCTTCCTCGAGGGCAGGGACGACGACCTCGCCCGCACGCTCACCACCGAGATGGAGGCGGCGGCGGGGGAGCTGAAGTTCGAGCGGGCCTCCGTCCTGCGCGACCAGATCCAGTCGCTGAACAAGGTGCGCGAGCGCCAGAAGATCATTTCCATCGAGCCGGTCGACCAGGACGTCGTGGGCGTCGTGCGCCAGGGCAACGACGCCTGCGTGGAGCTGTTCTTCGTCCGCCACGGCCGGCTCGTGGGCCAGGAGGCGTTCTTCTTCGACCGCGTGGCCGGTGCATCCGACGGCGAGATCCTCTCCGCGTTCGTGCGTCAGTTCTACGGTACGCACGTGGTCCCGGCGCCCGAGATCCTGCTCTCCGAGGACACCCCCGACGCGGAGCTGGTCACGGCGTGGTTGTCGGGGTTGGCCAAGCGGCGCGTCCAGCTCCACGTCCCCCAGCGCGGCGCTCGCCGCGAGTTCGTGGCCATGGCCGAGCAGAACGCCGCGCTGGCGCTCCAGAATCACCTCCTCTCTCGGGAAAACCGCCAGCAGCTCGTCCTCGAGGAGCTGCAGCGGGCGCTCGGCCTGCCGGGGCTGCCCAACCGCATCGAAGGGTACGACATCTCCTCGACGCAGGGTGACGAGCAGGTGGGATCGATGGTCGTCTGGGAGAACGGCGACATGAAGAAAGACGACTACAAGCGGTTCCGGATCCGCACCGTCGCCGGCGCCGACGACTTCGCCTCGCTCGAGGAGATGCTGCGGCGGCGCTTTCGGCGCGGCCTCGAGCAGGGCAGCCCGCTCCCGGACCTCGTGCTGATCGACGGCGGGCGGGGCCAGCTCAACGTGGGCCTCAAGGTCCTCCAGGAACTGGGGCTCGACTACGTCCCCGTCGTGAGCCTGGCCAAGCAGCGGGAAGAGGTCTACCGCGGCGAGAGTCTCCACCCGCTTCTGCTCGACCCGACCTCGCCGGCCCTGCACACGCTGCAGAAGATCCGCGACGAAGCCCACCGCTTCGCCATCACGTACCACAAGACGTTGCGCGCTCGCCGGACCATCCAGTCGGTGCTCGACGCCATTCCCGGGGTGGGCGCGACGATCCGGACGAGCCTGCTCAAGACTTTGGGCTCCGCCCGCCGTGTGCGAGAATCGAGCGTCGCCGAGTTGGCGGCGGTCCCCAAGGTGACGCCCAAGCTCGCGCAACGGATCTACGAGCACTTTCACCCGCAGGCTCCGGAGGAACCTGAGCCCGCGGCTGGCAGTTTCGATAACGAGCGCGGGCTGGCTCCGGAGGGGGGGAACGAACAATGAAGAAGCTCATCGCGGTGACGGCGGTCGTGGCCGGGCTGGCCTTCAGTGGCGTGGCGTTGGCGAGCAACTGCCCGGTGCTGATCAAGCAGGGCAAGGAAGCGGCCGCCACGATGAAGGCCGACGACCCGAAGGTCAAGGACGCGAACGCGAAGCTGGCGGAGGCGCAGAAGCTGCACGACGCCGGCAAGCACGCGGATTCGGTGAAGACGGCGAACGAGGCGCTGGCCCTCCTCGGGGTCAAGGCGGCCGAGAAGAAGTAGGGGGTCCTGGGAAGTAGGGGGTCCTGATTGGTGGCGCCGAGGCGTCCGGCCTCGGCGCCGAACCTCCCGTTCCTTGCCTCGCCGCGATCAGTCTGGTAGAAATCAACCCTGGATCATGTCCACGGACCGCTATCCCTTCCGCGAGATCGAGGCCAAGTGGCAGCGCATTTGGGAGGAGCGCCGCCAGTTTCACGTCAGCGAGGATCCGTCGCGGCCCAAGTTCTACTGCCTCGAGATGTTTCCCTATCCCTCCGGGCGCATCCACATGGGCCACGTGCGCGTCTACGCCATCGGCGACCTCCTCGCCCGGTACAAGTGGATGCGTGGCTACAACGTGCTGCACCCGATGGGCTGGGACGCGTTCGGGTTGCCGGCCGAGAACGCCGCCATCGAGCACGGCGTGCATCCGGCCATCTGGACCCACGAGAACATCGACTACATGCGCTCCCAGCTCAAGAAGATGGGGATCTCGTACGACTGGGACCGCGAGCTGGCGACGTGCGATCCCTCGTACTACCGGTGGGAGCAGCTCGTCTTCATCAAGATGCTGGAGCGCGGGCTCGCCTACCGCCGGCGGTCCACGGTGAACTGGTGCCCGTCGTGCCAGACCGTGCTCGCCAACGAGCAGGTCGAGGCGGGGCGGTGCTGGCGGTGCGACTCCGAGGTGACGCCCCGGGAGATCGACGGCTGGTTCTTCAAGATCACGGCGTACGCCGAGGAGCTGCTGGAGTGGTGCGACCGCCTGCCGGGGTGGCCCGAGCGCGTGCTCACGATGCAGCGCAACTGGATCGGCAAGAGCGAGGGCGCCGAGTTCGACCTCCCCGTGGACGGCGCGCCGGAGATGAAGGTGCGCGTGTTCACCACGCGCCCCGACACCGTCTTCGGCATGACGTATGCCGTGCTCGCCCCCGAGCATCCCCTCGTCGACCGGCTCGTCACCGATCCCGCCGAGCGCCAGCGCGTGGCCGCGTTCCGCGCCGAGGTCGCGCGGGAGTCCGAGATCGAGCGCCTTGCCGCCGACCGTCCCAAGCGGGGGCTCCGCCTCTCGGCCCGCGTGGTCAACCCGTTCACCGGCGTCGCCATCCCGCTCTTCATCGCCGACTACGTCCTCATGGGCTACGGCACCGGCGCCATCATGGCGGTGCCGGGCGAGGACCAGCGCGATTGGGAATTCGCGAAGCAGTATGGGTTGCCCATCGTCGAGACGGTGCAGCGTCCCGCGGGATGGACAGGCGAGGCGTTCACGGGCGACGGAATCAAGCTCAACTCCGGGTTCCTCGACGGCCTCACCGTGGCGGAGGCCAAGCGGCGGGCCATCGATTGGCTCGTGGAGCGCGGGCTCGGGGAGGGGAAGGTCAACTACCGGCTGCGCGACTGGGGCATCAGCCGCCAGCGCTACTGGGGCGCCCCCATTCCTGTCCTCTACTGCGAGGCGTGCGGCATGGTCCCCGAGCGGGAGGAGAATCTACCCGTTGTCCTGCCCGGCGACGCGCAGATCAGGGGCAAGGGCGGCTCGCCGCTGGCCGAGGTCGCGCACTTCGTCCACGCCGGCTGCCCGCGCTGCGGCGGCCGCGCGCGCCGCGACACCGACACGATGGACACCTTCGTCGAGTCGTCGTGGTACTTCCTCCGCTATTGCTCGCCTCATTTCGAGCACGGGATGTTCGATCCGCGCGCGGCGGACTACTGGATGCCGGTCGACCAGTACATCGGCGGCATCGAGCACGCGGTGCTCCACCTGCTCTACGCGCGCTTCTACACGAAGGTGCTCCGGGATCTCGGCCTCGTGAAGGTCGACGAGCCCTTCATGGCGCTGCTCAGCCAGGGGATGGTCATCAAGGACGGCGCCAAGATGTCGAAGTCCAAGGGCAACGTCGTCGATCCCGACGAGCTGATCCGAACGCTCGGCGCCGACACCGCGCGGCTCTTCTCACTTTTCGCGGCGCCCCCCGAGAAGGATCTCGACTGGAACGACCGTGGCGTGGAGGGCGCTTCCCGCTTCCTCAACCGCGTGTGGCGCTTCGTGCTGAACCACCTCGAAGAACTCAGCAACGCGCCGAGTGCCGGGGGGCCGTCGGGGGGGATCTCCCCCCCGACCTCAGGAGCCGGCCGCACGTTCCGCCGCGTGATTCACGAGACGATCGCGCGGGTGACCGACGACTTCGAGCACGACTTCCACTTCAACACCGCGGTGAGTGCGATCATGGAGCTGGTGAACGCGCTCTACGCCGTCGAGGCGGAGCCGGACGCCGTCCCGTCCGGCGAGCGGCCGGCGCTGCTGCGCGAGGCGGTGGAGACGCTCACGCTTCTCCTCGGCCCCTTTTGCCCCCACATCGCGGAGGAAGTCTGGTCGCTGCTCGGCCACGACGGGAGCGTGTTCCGGCAGCCCTGGCCCACCGCGGACCCCGCCGCGCGGGCCAAGGAGGAGGTGGAGCTGGTGGTGCAGGTCGACGGCAGGGTGCGGAGCCGGCTCGTCGTCGCGGCCGGCGCGCCCGAGGGGCAGGTCGAGCGTCTGGCCCTTGACGACGACAAGGTGCAGCCGTGGCTGGCCAGCCGTCGCGTCGCCCGCGTCGTGGTGGTCCCGAACCGGCTCGTCAACATCGTGACGCGGGCATGAAGGCGCTCGCTGCCGCCCTCGCCCTCGGGTTCGCGCTGCTCCAAGGCGGCTGTGGTTACTCGCTCGGCGGCAGTCTGCCGTCGCGCCTTCGCACCGTAGCGGTGCCCGTGTTCCGGAATCTCACGTCGGTGCCCGCGGTCGAGAACTTCCTCACCAACGCCGTGGTCAACGCCTTTGCGACCAACGGCCGCTTGCGCGTGGTGGGGGTGGACCAGGCGGATGCGATTTTGGAGGGGGACGTCACCGGCTACTTCCTGCAGTCGATCGCGTTCGACGCCGCCGCCAACGTCAGGCAGTACCGGCTCACCGTCACGCTGAACCTCCGGTTCCGAGACGTGCGGCGCAACGAGATGCTGTTTCAGCGCACGGGCTACTCCGACCGTGCCGACTTCGCGGTCCCCGGCACGGTGGCGGAGACGATCGTGGCGACGGAAACGGCCCTCCAACAGGCGGCACGGGACATCGCCCGGTCGGTGGTGAGCTTTACCATCGAGCCCTTCTGAGCACGGCTCCGACCCGGCCCGGCGCCCCGGTGGATCCCACCGCCTTTCTGCGCAGTGTCGAGCGGGGCCAGGTCCCCCCCGTGGCCCTCGTCCACGGCGCCGACGCCCAGCTCCTCGACGACCTGCTCGCCGCAGTGACCCGCGCGCTGTTCCCCGACTCCGCGCACGCCGCCTTCGACCGCGAGGTCCTCGATGGACGCGAGGTGACGACGGAAACCGTCGTGAGCGCGGCCCTGACGCTGCCGTTCGGGGCCGCGACCCGGCTCGTGGCCGTCCGGCATTGCCAGGCCCTCGCGTCCCGCGGGGCGGAGGCCCTCGGCCTCTACGTCGCGCAGCCGAATCCCACCACGGTGCTGTTGCTCCTGGCCGACGAGCTGCTCCGCGCCGTCCGTGACCGCAAGGACCATTGGCTCCTGGGGACGGTGCCGGCCGGCGTGGTGGTCGAGTCCGTGGCGCGGCGGGGGCGCGCGCTCGAGGACTGGGTGCGCCAGCGCGCCCAACTTGACGGTCTCAGCGTCAGCGAGGACGCCGCGCGCCTGCTCGTGCAGTGGGTCGGCGACGATCCGGCCCTGCTCTTCGGCGAGATCCGTAAGGCCGCACTCGCCGGCGGCCCCGACAATCGGAGCGTCGGCGAGGCACAGGTGCGGGCCGTGGTCGGCGAGCACCGCGTGAGCGGCGTCTTCGACCTCACGCGCGCTATCGAGCGGCGCGACCTGGGAGTCGCCCTGCGCACGCTCGACATGCTGCTCGCCACGGAGGAGCCGATGATGGTGCTCGCGCTGCTGACCCGCGAACTGCGCACGGCGTGGACGGTGCAGGTGTGGCGGCGTCGCGGGCAGCCGGTTGAGCAGATTGCGCGTATCCTGCGCCGCCCGCCGGCCGCGGTGGAGGCGCTGCTCGCCTCGCTCGGCGGCGAGGCTTCCGCTCCCCTCGGACGCAAGCTGCGCCGGTGCTGGGAGGTCGAGCGCGCCCTCAAGTCGGGCGGGGAGTCCCGGGCGGAGATGACGCTGCTCGTGAGCGATCTGTGCGACGCACGCTGAAGCCGGTCTTCGCCCTCCTCCTGCTGGCCCTCGCGCCGTGGTCCACCGGCCCCGCGTGCGCAGACGGTCTGCGCGCGGGGGCGGCTCGGGTGGCGCTCGCCGTGCCCGCGGGGACACCGCTCGCGGGCTACGGCGCCCTCGATCGCCGGCTCCTCGTACCCGACGTGCTCGGGCGCCATCCCCACGCGTTCTGGTTCAAGCCGAACGAGGGAACACTCGACCCGCTGGCGGCCCGCGCGCTCGTCATCGAGGGCGGGGGCCAACGGCTCACGTGGATCGCCGTCGATCTCGTCGCCGTCGACCGCGCGTTCACCGCCCGGGTCGCGCGCGCCCTCGTCCAGGCGGGGCTGCGTCCGGGCACCCTGATCGTCTCGGCGTCGCACACTCACTCGGGGCCGGGCGCGTTCATGGAGTCGGGGTTCCTGGGCGTGGTGAGCGCCGAGCGTCAGGACCGTGAGGTCACGGGGGCGCTCGTTTCGAGCGTGGTCGACGCGGTGCGCAGGGCCGAGACCGCGAAGTCCCCGGCCCGGGTTGGCTCGGCGAGCGTCGTCGCTCCGGCGCTGACGGTGGGCCGGCTGCGGCAAGAGGTCGATCGCGAGATCGTGGTGCTCAAGGTGGTCTCGGAGGCCGGCGCGCCCATCGCGCTCCTCTGGAACTACGCGATCCACGGCACGATGCTCCCCGCCGTCAACCTGCGCCTCTCGGGGGACGTGATGGGGATCGCCGGCCGCGAGCTGGAGCGGATGACGGGCGTCCCCGCGCTCTTCGTCAACGGTGCGGTGGGCGACGTGAGCCCCGCCCGCCACGGCGAGGTCGAGGCCGCGCACGCCGGGCGCGAGCTGGCGGCCGCCGTTTTCTCGGGATGGGAGACGGCGCGGGCCGTCCGGGCGGACCCCCTCGTCGTCGGCTCGACGCGCGTGCCGCTGCCGGGGCCGTTTCTGTCCATCCGGAACTGCACGTCCCGTTGGGTGCCCGGCTGGCTGACGCTGCCCCTCCGCCTCGCGCTGCCCGCTGACGCCGAGCTGATCGGAGGGCGGCTGGGCGACGTGGCGTGGGTGACGATGCCGGGGGAGCTACAGTCGTGGCTGGGCGAGACGGTCAAACGCGCCGGCCGGCGTGGGGCCCGTCACGCATTCGTTGCCGGTCTCTCGAACGACTATCTCGGCTACTTCATCACTGAGGCCGACTACGACCGGGTGGCGTACGTCGCGTGCGCGAGCCTCTACGGCCCGGAGGCAGGCGAGAGGCTGACACGCGCGGCCGAGAAGCTCATCGGGGAGCTCGCCACAACCGGAACCCGCCGTTGAATGAAACGGTCAGCGTCTCTCTAGCTGTGCGCGTTGAGACGACGGGCCAGCACGGACTTCTTGCGAGCCGCGGTGTTGCGGTGGATCACGCCCTTCGTCACGGCCTTGTCGAGCGTGCGGATCGCGTGGAGCACGGCCTCGCGGGCGTCGCTGCCTGGGGTAGCCACGGTGGCCCGAGCGGTTTTGAGCGCGGTCCTCACCCGGGTCCGCACGATACGATTGCGCAAGCGGCGATTTTCGCTCTGGCGCATCCGCTTGATGGCCGATTTCGTGTTCGCCACGTTATGGCTCCTCCTTGGGGTCAGGCCTCGCGCGGGGGTCGCACCTCGCGCGCGTTCGTGGCCCGTCGTGCATCATGCCGTACCGCCTGCGGAATTGCAAGGTGAGCGACCCCCCGCACGCGAGTGACGAGCACCAGGTCGTCCGCGCGCTCGGCTCGATCGCCGGCGCGACGCTCGCGAGCCGCGTGCTCGGCTTCGCGCGCGACATGGTCGTGGCCCTGGCCTTCGGGGCGGGCGGGGTGACCGACGCCTTTTTCGTCGCCTTCCGCATCCCGAACATGCTCCGCCGCCTGCTCGGCGAGGGCGCGCTGTCGACGGCCGTCGTTCCCGTCTTTACCGACTACTCGGTCACCCGTTCGCGCGAGGACTTCCTGACGATGCTCCGCGCCGTGCTCGGGGCCAGCCTTCTCGTCCTGGGCCTGGCGACCGCGGCGGGCATCGCCACGGCGCCGTGGATCCTGCGTGCCATCGCGCCCGGGTTCGTGGCCAATCCAGCCCAGGCGTCGCTCGCGCTGCTGCTCACGCGCGTGATGTTTCCGTACCTCATTCTGGTTGGCCTGGCCGCGCTCGCCATGGGCGCGCTCAACGCACACGGGCGCTTCTTCGCGGCCGCCCTTGGCCCGGCGCTCATGAACCTGGCGATGATCGCCGCTGTGCTCGCCCTCGCCCGGCGGGTCGAGCCGCCCATCCTCGCCCTCGCCATCGGCGTGGTGGCCGGCGGCGCCGTCCAGGTCACCGCGCTGGCGCCGAGTCTCCGCCGCTGCGGTCTGCTCGTCGTGCCGTCGCGGGATCTCGGCCACCCCGCGCTGGTACGCGTCGCGCGGCTGCTCCTGCCCGCCGTCTTCGGCCTCGCGTCGGTGCAGGTGACCGTGTTCGTGAACACGCTGTTGGCGTCGTTCCTGCCGGCGGGCAGCATCTCGTTCCTGTACTACGCCGACCGCGTGATGGAGTTCCCGCTCGGCGTGTTCGGCATCGCGCTGGCCTCGGCCTCCTTGCCCGCGATGTCGCGGGCGGCCGCGGCCGGCGACACCCGGCGCGTCGGGGCGACCCTGAACTTCGCGCTCGGGCTCTCCTTCTACGTGACCGCGCCGGCGACCGTCGGGCTGGTGCTCCTCCGCACGCCGATCGTTCGGGTCCTCTTCGAGCGCGGCCAGTTCACGGCGGCCGACACTGCGGCGACCGCGCAGGCCCTCGCGTGGTACGCCGCCGGCCTCGTCGGCTTTTCCGGCGCGCGGATCGCCGCCCAGGCCTTCTACGCCGTCCACGCGCCGAGCACGGCGGTGAAGCTCGGAATGCTGTCCGTCGTCGTCAACGTCATCGCCGCGGTGGCACTGATGGGCCCGCTCGCCCACGGGGGGCTGGCGCTGGCCTCCTCCGTTGGCGCCTACGCCAACTTTGTGGCGCTCGTCTGGGCCGCGCGCGCCCGTTTCGGCGGTCTGCAAGCCCGCGCGTTGTGCGCCAGCGTCGGGCGCACGCTGGTGGCCTCGGCGGCGCTCGCCGGTTGGTGTGGCGCCTGCCTCGGGCTCTGGCCGGCGCCCGCCGGCCGCGCGCTCGACGCCGCCTGGCTCACGGCGACTGTCCTCGGCGGGGCGGCCGTGTTCTGGATCGCGAGCGCCCTCCTTCGCGCTCCGGAACGCCGTACGCTGATGCGCCTCGCCCCCTGGTGGCGGTAGAAACATTGGGGGTGAGTGAGCGCGTGTGATGCTATAATCCGTCGTGCTCTTTGTGTTCCACTCGCCGTCCGAGGTCCGCCAATGGCGGCGTCGGTGATCGACACGCTGAGCGGTCCCCGTTCCCTCCCCGAGCCCGTTTCCACGTATCTCGTCGCGCTCCAGGCCGAACGGGGTGCGTCCCGGCACACGCTCAGTGCCTACGGGCGCGACCTCGCCGACTTCGCGACGTTCGTAGGGCGGCGGCGGAGCGTGCTCGCGGTCACGCCCGACGACGTCGTCACGTACCTCGCCGAGCTACGACGGCGCGGCCTCCGCGGCTCGAGTATCGCCCGCCACCTGTCCTCGCTCCGCGGCTTGTATCGCCATCTCGTCGGGGAGGCGGCCCTGCAGCGCGATCCCACCGAGCACATCGAGCGGCCCCGTCTGCCGCGCCCGCTTCCGAAAACCCTGTCGCGTGACGTCGCGGCCGCGCTCGTCGAGGCGCCCGACCCCGCGCGTGCGCGGGGCCTGCGCGACCGCGCCATGCTCGAGGTGCTCTACGCGACGGGCATGCGCGCTTCGGAGTGCCTGGGGCTCCGCCTCGAGGACGCCAACCTCACCGCGGGGTACGTGATCTGCACCGGCAAGGGGCGCAAGCAGCGGCTGGTGCCGCTCGGCGCCGAGGCGATCGCGTGGGTACGCGCCTATCTCGAGCGGGCGCGCCCGGAGCACACGCGGCGCCGCGACGGCGGGCGGCTCTTCGTGAACTCGCGCGGCCAGACGCTCTCCCGCCAGTCGCTGTGGGCCATCGTGCGGCGCGCGGCGGCGGCCGCCGGCCTGCCGAACCGCGTGTCCCCGCACATGCTCCGCCATTCCTTCGCGAGCCACCTGCTCGAGGGCGGCGCCGATCTCCGCGCGGTGCAGGCGATGCTCGGCCATGCCGACATCGGCACCACGCAGATCTACACCCACTTGCCGTCGCCGGCGCTGAAGCGCATGTATCGGAACTTTCACCCGAGGGCGAGGGCCTGACGGTGGCGAAGAGTGGCCACCTGTATCCCCAGGTGGAGCCCGGCGCCGCGGCGCTGATCAACGTTGCGGTCGCTGCGGCGCCTCCGGCGATCCGGGTGGGGGAGGCGCGGAGGTGGGCGCTCGAGCGGAACGCGGACGTCCTTCAGGTCGGCGACCGCGCCTGGGTGCTCCGCGAGGACCTGGCACGGGCCGCACCGCTCGCGCTCGACGAATTACCTGCGACCGCGCTCGCGCGCCCGCTTCCCGTCGTGTCGGCCCGCGCACCGGAACTGGCCGTGCGCCGGGCGCTCGCCGCTGGTGCGCCTCTGGTGATCGTCCAGGATCGGCGCGTCGCCGTCGGCGCGGTGTCGTCCCCCCCGGGGCTCGCCGGCTCGATCAGCCTCTCGGTCACTGATCGCCTGTCCCGGTCCCTGCCCGCGTGGGCCGCGGGTCTTCTGGACGCCCTCGGCGGGCTGGCTGCCGAGCAGGGTGTGCGGGCCTTCCTCGTCGGCGGCGTGGTACGCGACGTCTTGTGCGGCGCGGTGCTCGAACGCGCCGACCTCGACGTCGTGGTGGAGGGCGACGGCCTGGCGCTTGCCCGCGCGCTCGGCCGCGAGCTGGGCGCGTCGGTCGTGGAGTACGGGCGCTTCCTCACCGCGTCGATCCGGCGGGCCTCGGGAGAGCGGATCGACGTGGCGACCGCACGCTCCGAACGCTACGAGGCGCCGGGTGCCCTGCCGCGCGTCATGCCCGCGGGCATTGCCCTGGACTTGGGGCGGCGGGATTTCACGATCAACGCAATGGCCGTCGAGGTCGGCCGGGCCGACATGCGGCTGTTCGACCCCCACGGCGGGCGCGCCGACCTGCGGCGTCGGCGCCTGCGCATTCTCCACCCGCTGTCCTTCGTCGACGATCCGACGCGGATCTTTCGCGGCGCGCGGTATGCCGCCCGACTCGACCTCGTCTACGACGGTTGGACGGCGGCGTGCCAAGCGCTGGCCCTGCGGCTCGGGCCTTATCCCGCGCTCTCCGGCCAGCGCCTCGCGGCGGAGATGGAGCGGATCCTCGACGACGCGCGGCCCGAGGTCGCGCTCCGCCGGCTGGGAGCGGCCGGCGCGTTCCGCCTGTTCGACCCGCGCTACCGGTTCACGCGCGCCACGGGCGAGCGGATCGACACGCTCGCGGCCGCGGCGGCGTGGGCGCGGGCCCGTGACCTGGACGTCCAGCGCCTCGAGTTGGCGACAGTGGCGCTCCTCGCCGATCAACCCGCGGACGTGGGGGCCGCCGCGCTCCGTCGGCTCGGATGGTCGGGCGAGCCCCTGGCGCGCGCAGTCCGTGCCCTCGAGACGACACGCGGGCTGGCCGCGCGGCTCGAGGCGACGCCGGCGGGGGCGATGCGGGCGCGGCTCCTCCGCGCCCGCGGCGGCGTCGAGCTGGCCGCCCTGTGGCTCGAGGGACGGCCGTCGGCGCGCGCGGCCGTGGAGTGGTGGGTCGACACGGCCCGCCGGGTGCATCCGCTGCTCCGCGGCGAGGACGTGGTCGAGCTGGGTGTGCGGCGCGGCCCTGGCGTGGCCGAGGTGCTGGACGGCTTGCGCGACCTGCGGCTCGACGGCGCCCGCGGCGACCGGGAGGCCGAAATCGAGTATGTTCGACACTGGCTGGCGGCCAGGAAGGAGGGATAACGTGGCGATGAAATACATTTTCGTGACCGGCGGCGTCGTGTCATCGCTGGGCAAGGGGCTGGCCTCGGCCTCCATCGGCGCGCTGCTGGAGGCCCGCGGCCTGCGGGTCACGCTCCAGAAGATGGACCCGTATATCAACGTCGACGCCGGGACCATGAGTCCCTACCAGCACGGCGAGGTCTTCGTGACCGACGACGGCGGCGAGACCGACCTGGACCTCGGTCACTACGAGCGCTTCACGTCAGTCCGGGTGAGCCGCCAGCACAACGTGACGACGGGGAAGGTCTACTTCTCGGTCATCGAGAAGGAGCGGCGGGGCGATTACCTCGGCCGTACCGTGCAGGTGATCCCCCACATCACCGACGAGATCAAGCGCTCCATCCGGCGCGTGGCCGAGAACGTCGACGTGGTGATCGTCGAGATCGGCGGCACGGTCGGCGACATCGAGAGCCTGCCCTTCCTGGAGGCGGTCCGCCAGCTCAAGAAGGACGTCGGCCGCGACAACGTCATCTACATCCACCTGACGCTCGTGCCCTTCATGCAGGCCGCGCAGGAGCTGAAGACGAAGGCGACGCAACACTCGGTCAAGGAGCTGCGCGCCATCGGCATCCAGCCCGACATCCTCCTGTGCCGGACCGACCGGTACCTACCGCCCGCCATCAAGTCCAAGATCTCCCTCTTCTGCGACGTCGAGGAGGAGGCCGTCATCACGGCCAAGGACGTGGAGACGATCTACGAGGTCCCGCTGGTGTTCCACCGCGAGGGTCTCGACGACATCATCGTGAAGCTGCTCGGCCTGCCCGAGCGCCCGATCGACCTCGGCCGCTGGGAGGCCGTGGTCGAGCGCGTGAAGTCGCCGCGCCACGCCACGCGGATCGCCGTGGTCGGCAAGTACGTCGAGTTGAAGGACTCGTACAAGAGCCTCATCGAGGCCCTGACCCACGGCGGCATCGCCAACGACGCCCGCGTCGAGCTCGTGTGGGTCGACGCCGAGCACATCGAGCGGGACGGCCCCGACCCCCACTTTGCCGGCGTCCACGGCGTGCTCGTGCCCGGCGGCTTCGGCGACCGCGGCATCGAGGGTAAGATCCAGGCGGTGCGCTACGCCCGCGAGCGCGGCCTGCCGTACTTCGGCATCTGCCTGGGAATGCAGTGCGCCGTCATCGAGTTCGCGCGGCACGTGTGCGGGCTCGACGACGCGAACTCGTCGGAGTTCAACACCGCCACCCCCCACCCCGTCATCGACCTCCTGCCCGAGCAGCGGAACCTCGAGGCCAAGGGCGGGACGATGCGGCTCGGCCTCTACCCCGTCGTGCTGGCCGAGGGCAGCCGGGCCTCGCGCCTCTACGGGCAGGGCATCGTCCAGGAACGGCACCGCCACCGCTACGAGGTGAACAACGAGTACCTGCAGCGGCTGGAGAAAAACGGTCTGCGGGTGTCGGGCGTGTGGGCCGAGAAGCAGCTCGTGGAGATCATCGAGCTGCCCGAGCACCCCTATTTCGTGGCCGGCCAGTTCCACCCCGAGTTTCGCTCGCGCCCCTGGGACCCGCA
>JBGPYK010000003.1:0-21276 GCA_041493245.1 Methylomirabilia bacterium
GCCGTGTAGTTCTTGGCGTCGTTCCCGAGCCAGATCGACGACGCCACACCGGGCAAGAACGGATTGAGGGTGTCCGTCCGCCAGTCGTGTTTCGTGAACGACTCGAAGGCGTAGGCAAGCCCCAGCGTCCAGGCTTTCGAGAAGTGGTACCGGAGGTTCGTATCGAGGCGGAGAAGGTTGTCCTCGAAGGCCGGCATGCGCTTGGCCGTCGCGGTCAGGTTCTGAGCCGCGGTCCCGCTCGTGGGCGCCCCGTTCGGGTTCCGCGTCTCGATCCGCCCCGTCGCCGCCGAGAAGTTCGCGCCGACCTTCCAGTCCAGCGTCCCCGGGATCAGCGCGATGTTGGCCCCGAGGTGGAAGGTGTCGACGGTGTCGGTGTTGTCCGCGAGCCACTCGAAGTCCGGAAAGTCGGGCGGCACGTTGTTGACCACGATGCGATTCTGCGAGAGCTGCTTCTGGAAGATCAACTCGTGCACGTAGCCGGCGGTGAACGACACGCGCTCGACCGGGGTCCAGCCGACGTCCACGCCGGCCGACCACGTCGTCGCCTCCTGGAGGCCGAGTGGGGAGTTGAGGTAGTCGTCGAGCCTCCAGCTCCCGGTGATCGACGTCGTGAGCGTCTCCAGCGGGAAGAACTGCAGCATCAGGTCGAGACGCTGGCGGTCACGGTCGGCTTCGTCGAACTTCCGGAGCCGCGTCGACTCGCCCTGGGAGAGCACGTCCTGCGTCTCTTCCTCGAGCACGGTGTGGTTGTGGTGAGCGAACGTGTTGTATTCCGCGATGCGCCGGAACGACGGCCGGTAGGCCAGCCGCGCCTGCAGCCAGTCCCACGTCACGTCGACCGCCGCCTTGGCGAAGACCTCGTCGGTCATCGGCGCCTCGCGGTGATCGACGCGGTCCATGCGCTCCCAGCCGCCGCCCAGCGTGAAAGCCAGCGGCTGACCGAACCGCCAGCGGCCGTCGACGTCGAGGTTGTGGCGCGTATAGCCGAAGCGCGGCGATGTCCGCAGCTCGTCGACCACCGGTCCCCGGTCGTTGACGACGTGGCCGAGGAAGATCGGCTCGTCGCTCATGTCGTGGAGGTTGAACGCCCGGTACTTCAACGTCAGCGTGAGGGGCTGGATCGGCCGGCTGACGGCGTTGAGGTTGAACAGGAGCGTGCTCACCACCCCGTCGAGGCTCCGCTGGGGCAGCACGAGCAGGGGCGAGCCGGTGAGCGCCTCGTTGACCGTGTGGGCCAGGAAGGGCTCGTCCTGGAGCCGCAGGCTGTAGCCGAAGTTAGCGGTGATCCGGGTCCGCATCGGCAGGTTGATGCCGCCGGCGACGTTGATGGCGTGGGCCTGGTTGCTCGGCGCGAGCGACATGAGACCCGTGGACGGGCCGACGGAGTCGCCGGCGCAGCCGGGTGACGCCGCTGTCAGGGCGGCGCTCAGCCCGAAGCAGGGGTTGTCGGCCCTGACGCTGCGGAAGCCGTTGTCGAACATGGAGAACGCGTAGCCGAACTGCAGTTGCCAGTTTTCCCGCGTCAGCGCCGCCTTGAGCCGGAGATCGTGTACGGTCTGGTCGATCGGCTCGAGGAACTCCATGAAGTTACCGCCCGGACCGCCGAACCCCATACCGATCGGCCGGTCGCCGTCCTTCTTGATCCGGGTGTACTCGGCGCGGAGCTCCAGATCGGGCATGGGGTTCACCGAAAACAGGAAGCGGGCGGTGTCCCAGCGCACGCCGATCTCGTCGATCCGCGGTCCCAGGTTGTAGGCGGACAGCGACGGCCGGGGCGTAGGCAGCGTGTAGGCATCCGGCTGGGTCCGGGTCGCGAGCATCCGCCCGGTCGTGGAGAAGATGTGCGGCGTCTGGTCCCAGTCGAGGCCGAACTCCCAGAGGCCGAGACGCCCGGTGCGGAGCGAGAACTCCTGGTCCTGCTGGCCCCACTTCGACCCCACGATCGACGAGGAGTAACTCTCGTCGGGCCGGAAGATCCTCAACTCCAGACGCTGAAGGAACGGGCCTTCGGTGAAATCTCGATACTCCTCGAACTTCCCCCGCTGGGTCTTCGACGGCTCGTTGGGCAGGAACCGCACCCCGGCCTCCACGTCGCCTTCGACGTTCATGCCGCCGAGCTGGAACTGCGCGGACGCGGGGCTTGTGGCGCCGAGGACGACGAGCGCCGCGAGGACGGATCCGATCGTTCGCGGAATGTTCATGTGGCCCTCCTACCGCTCAAAGGCGAAGCCGGAGGGATGGTTCGAGCCGTGGATGTTCACGTGGCAGCTCGCGCACTGGCGGCCGAGGACGAACTTCAGTGAGGCGGTGTCCCTGCCGTAGGGGTTCGTCGGATGCCGCGTCTCGATGTGGCACTGCTGGCAGAGCCGAGGCTTCGCGACCTTCAGCAAGCGTTCGTGGTTCGAGCCGTGCGGGTCGTGGCAGTTCACACAGCTCTCGGGCACCGGCGCGTGCTCCCAGAGGAACGGGCCGCGCTTCTCCGTGTGGCAGGTGTAGCAGGTATCGTTGACCGAGTTCTCCTTGAGGAGCGCGGGGGTAACGGTGCCGTGCGGATTGTGGCACGAGGTGCAGGTCATCTTGCCCTCGCGCAGCGGCATGTGCGACGAGCGCATCTGCTGAGCCCGCCGCTCGAGATGGCAGGTCCCGCACGTTTCGATCTCGGTGGCCTTGGCGAGCTGGGCCTTCGCCGAGTGCTGCTGCATCACCGCGTGGCAGTTGGTGCAGGCGACGTCGCGCCCCTCGTGGGGGCTGCCCGTCCAGAACAAGCGCGCGCCCTTCATGTGACAGGTGAGGCACACGGCGTTCCGCTGCTCGACGGGCGTCGGGTCGTTCTTGGCGAAGGTGATAAGCTTCGCCTCGCGCCCCTTGCCGCCCCCCCCGTCCATGTGGGCCTTGCCCGGCCCGTGGCACGTCTCGCAGGCCAGCCGCTCCGAGGTGTTCCTCGGTTGCTTGAGGAACAGGCGGCCCATCTTGGTGTGTGAGAACCTTTGATAAGCGTCCTCGTGACACCCCTTGCAGGCCTCGGCGCCAACATACTGGCCCGGGGCGGCCGGCGCCGCCGGCGCGGCGGCCGTCGCGGCCTTGTCGGCGGGCCCTCGGACCTGCGACGCGGAGCGGAAACAGCCGGCCACGAGCAGAACGAGCAGCAGGATTCCGCAGCCGCCAAACACACCAACCAGTCGACGACAACGCCGACGCATGCGGTGCCTCCTCTCATGACTGCGAGGGACCGACCGAACTCCGGTTCGAATTTTCGGGCCGACAATAACTCAATCACCCCCCGCCGCGCAATGAAGCATTTGCGCTAATCGGGTACGGAAAGAGAGTGAGTTGAGCCTCCTCGCTCACAAAGCGCCGCGGGAATTGCGTCAAGATCTCCGGAGAGCGCGGCCGCGGCACGCCACGGAGATGAGCACCACGATGGCGATCAACGACGCTCGGGCACGCGGGCGGAGAACGAGGTCGGCCGTTGCCCCACTGACTGGGGCGACGACGCCCCAGTCCGGATTCGCCGGGACGACCGTAACGCCAGGAAAACGCTCACGTGCGAACCCTGCCCAGGCCTGGCATCTCTATTGCCGAGGGTCACAGTGATGCTTCGCATGACACGTCGAAACCCAGGCGGGCTCGCACGAATGGCGAAGCAGCGTGTGACCAGTCGACCGGTGGTGCAATGGCTCACCATCCGCAGCGTGGCGTGTAAGCGGGCGCAGCGGCGCGGTCGGCGGGTGACGTCATGAAATGGCCGATGCTGGCCGGCCTGCTCGTCGTCGCGCTCTTCTCGTGGGGCAGCCTTCGGCTCTGGGCGGCGCCCGACGTCACGCAGCCCATCCAGTTCTCGCACAAAACCCACGTGGAGCAGAACCTCCCGTGCACGAGCTGCCACGCGCGGGCCAAGAAAGACGCAGTGGCGGGTCGGCCGCCGACGGCCCTGTGCCTCAGGTGTCATTCGGGCGGAGACGGCACGGGCGAGATCAAGAAGGTCCAGGCCTACGAAAAGGGCGGGGAGATTCCCTGGCGGCGCGTCTGGCGCTTGCCGGCCCACGTCTTTTTTTCGCACCGGACCCACGTGGTCGTCGCCAAGGTGCCGTGCCAGACCTGCCATGGGCCGATGGAAACCCTGGAACGACCGCCGGCACGACCGTTGAGGACACTCTCGATGGACCAGTGCATCGCCTGCCACGAGAAGGCCGCAGTTCCGGTGGAAAAGGCGACGGCGGCCCGCACGGCGGTGAGCGGGGCCCGACCGCGCTCGACCGATTGCAACGCCTGCCACCGCTGAGGAGAGCCATGCGAGTCACGCGGCGAGGGTTCATTCAGGCGGTCGGCGCGAGCGCGGGCGCGGCCGCTCTGGTCAGCGGGCATCTGGCCAAGGCCGACGTGAGCGTGAGCGGCCTCGAGCGCTGGGCGACGCCCGAAGAGACCTTGGTGCCCTCCATCTGCCAGCAGTGCCCCGGCGGTTGCGGGTTCATCGCCCGAACCCTGGACGGCGAGCTGGCGGGGATCGCGGGGAACCCGCTCCATCCCATCAACCGCGGCGCGCTGTGCCCCAAGGCCTACGGGGCGCTCCAGCTCCTCTACGATCCGAATCGCTTGCGGGGCCCGTTGGCGCGCGACGGAGCGCGAGGGCGCCTGCGACCCATCGGCTGGGACGAGGCCCTGCGACTCGTGACCGCGCGCCTCTCCGAGCTGCGATCCAAAGGCCTCGCGCACACGGTAGCGATCCTCGGGGGTCAGTATCGCGGCTACCGCGACACGGTGTGGCAGCGGTTCGCGGAGGCGTACGGGACTCCCAATTACATCCGCGTCCGCTGCCTCGCTCCGGAGCAGCCCGCCCTGGCGCATCAGCTCATGCAGGGCGTAACGAGCCCGCTGAGCTACGACCTCGCCCAGGCCCACTGCATCCTTTCCTTCGGTGTGGGCCTGCTCGAATCCTGGCTCGGCCCCGTCCACGCCAGCCGCGCGTTCGCCGGCCTGCGCGCGGGGGCGGAGCGCCAGCGGGGACGGCTCATCCACGTCGATCCGCGTCGCTCCCACACCGCGATCAAGGCGGACCGCTGGGTTCCCATCATCCCGGGGACCGATGGACTCCTGGCACTCGGGATCGCGAACGCCCTGATCCGCGAGGGGCTCTACGACCGGGAGTTCGTGGAGCAACACACCCACGGCTTCGAAGACTGGGTAGACGCGAGCGGCCAGCGCCACGAGGGATTCAAGGACCTGGTGCTCAGCGAGTACGGCCTTCTCACCGTCTCCAACGCGACCGGTGTTCCGGTCAAGACGATCCTTGAGATCGCCCGTGACCTCGCCACCCTCAAACCCTCGGTGGTCGTCGGCGAGCGGGGCCCCGCCTACGGGCGTGACGATCTCCACACGCGGATGGCGATCCACAGCCTCAACGCGCTGCTCGGCAACATCGGCGGCGCCGGCGGGATTCTCGTCCAGGCGGCGCTCCCGCTCAGCCCCTTGCCTCCAGTCCGGCAGGACGAGACGGCGAAGCGCGGCCTCAGCCACCCGAGAATCGACGGGGCCGGTCGAGGGCGCTATCGTCTCGTCGCCAGCGCACCTCAGGTCCTCCCTGAGCGGATCCTCGGCGGCGATCCCTACCCCATCAACGCCCTCTTCCTCTTCGCCACCAATCCGCTGGCCAATCACCCGGCCAAGGAGGCGTTCGCGCGGGCTTTCGAGCGGATCCCGTTCATCGTGAGCTTTTCGCCGTTCCTGGACGAGAGCTCAGCCCGGGCCGACGTGATTCTCCCCGACTCCACCTACCTGGAGCGCTGGCAGGACGACCAGGTCGCGCACCTGGCGGGCTTCAGCTGCTTCAGCCTCGCCGGCCCTGCGACGCTCCCGCGCCACGACACCCGCGACACGGTCGACGTGGTACTCCAGTTGGCCAAGTCCGTGGGCGGAAGCGTCGCGCACAGCCTGCCCTGGGAGAGCTTCGACAAGCTCCTGCACGCCGGAGCACACGGGCTCTGGGAATCCGGCCGCGGATACGTGATCTCGACGCCCGCGGAGGAGTCGCTGCGCCGGGTCCTCGAGCGGCAGGGCTACTGGGTTCCGGAGTTCAAGTCCTACGACGAATTCTGGAAGGCCCTGGTCAAGCGCGGGGCGTGGTGGGATCCCACCGGTCTGCCTGTCGGGCGGAAGGCGTTGCTCCGGACGGCGTCCGGGAAGTTCGAGTTCCACTCGACGGCGCTCGAGCAGATTGTCTCCGAAGCCGTGAAGCGGGAGGGTACGGACGCGCCGTTGGTGCAGGCGCTCGGGGGCCGCGACCGCGGAGACCGTCTCTACCTGCCGCTCGTCCCGATCCCGGCCCGTGAGGAGCGCGGTGAGTTCCCGCTCCGCCTCATCACCTATCGCTTGATGACGCGGCCAATCGGAGGTGGACGGAACCAGCCCTGGCTCCTCGAACAGCCCGCCGTTCTCGTCCGGGCCGCCTGGGAACGATGGGTAGAGTTACACCGGGAGACGGCCACGAAGCTTGGCATCGCGGAGGGCGACGCCGTGTGGGTGGAGTCGATGAAGGGACGGATCAGGCTCCGGGTCCGGCTCGTCGCCGGTGGATCGCCCGAAGTCGTGAACATCCCGCTCTTCGGCGGCGAAGGCCCGAGCCAGAACGACCTGATCGCCAACGAGACCGACGCGTTCCGGGGCTTCGGTCTCCTCAATACCACCCGGGTGAAAGTGTCCAAGGCCTGACATGGCGCTCTGGGGGATGGTGATCGACCTCGACCGCTGCACGGGCTGCCAAGCCTGCGTGATGGCCTGCAAGGCCGAGAACAACGTTCCCGCGGTCGGGGCGAAGGAGGCTGCCCGCGGCCGGACCATCAGTTGGATGCACGTGCTCGTGGAGGAGTCCGAGGAGCGGACGCGGTTCCTGCCGCGCCCGTGCCTACAGTGCGACGATCCGCCGTGCACGAAGGTGTGTCCGGTGTACGCCACGTATCGGAACCCGGAGGGCATCGTCGCCCAGATCTACGCGCGCTGCATCGGCTGCCGGTTCTGCATGGCCGCCTGCCCTTACAACGCCAAGTACTTCAACTGGCTCCGCTACCAGAAGGCGGCGCCGGGCCAGAACCCGGACGTGTCGGTGCGACCGAAGGGCGTCGTCGAGAAGTGCACGTTCTGCCACCACCGACTCCAGAAGGCGCGGGACCGCGCCCGCGCCGAGCAGCGTGAGCTCGCCCCCGGTGACTACGTCCCCGCGTGCGCCGAGACCTGCCCCACTCGGGCCATCGCCTTCGGCGATCTCTCCGACTCCGGCAGCGAGGTGGCCAAGCTCGCCAAGAGCCCGCGAGCGTTCAGGCTCGGCGAAGCGCTCGGCACCAAACCGAAAGTGATCTACCTCTCTGAGACGGAGGCGCAGGGCCGTGGTTGACACGACCGTCGAGCGCGACGCCGCCCTCTTCGCCCCCATCGCGCAGACGGGGTGGGGCTTCTACCTGACCGTCGCCGTCCTTGGCTTGGCGATCCTCTGGGGGGCCACCGCGTACTGGACCCAGTTCAATGAAGGGCTGGGCGTCACCGGTCTCCAGCAACCGGTCTCGTGGGGCTTCTACGTCACCAACTTCGTCTTCTTCATCGGCATCAGCCACGCCGGAACCCTCATCTCGGCCATCCTCAGACTGTCCAAGGCCGAGTGGAGGCGCCCGATCACCCGCATGGCCGAGGTCATCACGGTGATGGTCCTCTTCATCGGCGCGGGCCAGATCCTGGTAGACCTGGGGCGGCCCGACCGGATGCTCAACGTGATCCGCTACGGCCGCTACCAGTCGCCGCTGCTCTGGGACGCCACCAGCATCAGCGCCTACCTCACGGCCAGCACGTTCTACCTCTATCTCCCGCTCATCCCCGACCTGGCGATCCTTCGGGACCGCCTCGGCAAGCGCCGGTTCCTCTATGCGGTCCTGGCCATGGGCTGGACGGGGACCGAGCGCCAGCAGAAAATCCTCAACCGCGCCATCGCCACCATGGCCGTCCTCGTGATCCCCATCGCCGTGTCGGTCCACACGGTGGTGTCCTTCGTGTTCTCGATGACCATCCAGCCCGCCTGGCACTCGAGCATCTTCGGCCCCTACTTCGTGGCCGGCGCCATCTTCTCCGGGATCGCGGCCCTCATCGTGGCCATGGCCATCATCCGCCGTATCTACCACTTCGCGGCGTACCTCAAGCCGATCCACTTCCGCTATCTCGGCCATTTGCTGCTGGTCATGACGCTCCTCTGGTTCTATCTCACGTTCGCCGAGTACCTGACGGGGTTCTACGGCAACGAGCCGGAGGAGATGAAGGTGTTCTGGTCGAAGTTCACTGGGCCCTTCTGGCCCACCTTCTGGGCCATGCTGGTCCTCAACTTCGTGGTGCCCATGGCCTTCCTCGTCCGCCTGGGCCATCACACGATCGGCAAGACGGTGGCGGCCTCGGTCTCGGTGGTGATCGGCATGTGGCTGGAGCGCTTCAACATCATCGTGCCCACGCTCTCCAACCCCCGGCTGCCGTTCCCCGAGACGCATTACTGGCCGACCTGGGTCGAGTGGGGGGAGACGGCCGGGAGCTTCGGCCTGTTCATCCTGCTCTACGTCCTCTTCGTCAAGTTCTTCCCGATCATCTCCATCTGGGAGATCAAGGAAGGGCGCGAGGTCGGGCTCAAGGAGGTGGAGGAGCGCCTCCTGACCTACCTCCCCGACGGGACAGAGCCCGAGCCCATCCGCGATCGCGCCAAGGTGGTCACATGAGCGACCGGCGGTCGGCATTCGACCGGAAAGTCAGAGCCGTGCAGTGGGCGATCGCGGCCCTGGCCGTCGTCTTCATCGGCGGGATCGTCACGTGGATCATGCATCTCATCCGGACCGCGTGGCGCCTGGGAGACGTCCCGTCGGCATCCATCGGGATCTCCCTCGTGGCGATCCCCGTCTTCCTCGTCCTCTTGGGCGTCATCGTCTCTGTGTTCTGGGGGCTGCTCCGGGAGGAGGGCCCGCGATGAGAGCGCGACCGCTGATCGCCGCGCTGAGCCTGCTGGCGGGAATGGCGCTCGACGCGGGCCCGGCACTCGGCGGGCACGAGGCCCTCTCGGTGCTCCTGCCCGGCAGTCCCCTGGAGGGAAGCCGGCTGTTCGCCGAGAAGGGATGCCTCGGCTGTCACGGTGTCCACGGCGCGGGCGGGACCGCGGGTCCCGATCTCGGGCGAGGAATCTTGAACCGTCCGCTGCTGGAGATCGCCGCCGTCATGTGGAACCACGCGCCCGGCATGGAGCACGTGTTCCAGGAGAAGCGCGTGGCCCGACCGACGTTCGAGCCTCCGCAGATGGCGAGCCTGCTGGCGTTCCTCTACTACCTGGGCTCGCTGGATCCCCCCGGCGACGCGGACAAGGGCGCCCTGCTCTTCCGACAACAGGGGTGTCAGACCTGCCACGCGGTGGGAGGTCGAGGCGGGAGCGTAGGGCCCGACCTTACCGGGTACAGCCGCTACGCGTCGCCGCTCTTCCTCACCACCGGGCTGTGGAACCGGGGGCGGGCGATGGCGAGCGCCATGGAGCAGAGGAAGATCACGCGCCCCACGTTCCAGGGCAACGACATCCCCGACCTCCTCGCCTACATCCGGAGCGTGGGCGCGGGCACCGAGCGCGTCTATGCGCCCCCGGGGAGTCCGAAGCGCGGCGAGGCACTCTTCGCTCAGAAGCGGTGCGCGGACTGCCACTCGGTGAGAGGCCACGGGGGCAAGGTGGGCCCCGACCTCGCGACCGAGCTCAAGGGAAGCCTCATGAGAATCGCGGGCGCCATGTGGAACCACGGTCCCCTGATGTGGGCGAAGATGACCGAGCGCGGGATCGGGGTCCCCTCGCTCAGCACCGAGGAGATGTCGGACCTCATCAGCTACCTCTATTTCCTGCAGTTCATCGACCCACCCGGCGACGCGCGACGGGGGTCGGCGGTGTACAAGGAAAAGCGCTGCGGGAGCTGTCACGGCTCGGCCGGCACCAAGCTGGTGGCCCCCGCCCTGGCGCGCGTGGTCGAGAAACTCAGGACGCCGCTGGCGGTCATCACCGCCATGTGGAATCACGCCGGCCAGATGACGCAGACGATGGTGGAGGAAAACGTAGCGTGGCCGATTCTGAAGGGAGGGGAGATGGCCGACCTGATCGCCTACCTGCTGGGACAGGAGAGTGGACCCGGCCCGACGCGAGCCGCGCCGACGCCGGGTCCCCCCAGCGCGAGGAACGAACCCGCTCGAGCCAAATGACAAGGGGGAGAACGATGCGCTCGCTTTCGATGGTCGCGGTGCTGCTGGGGGCTTTCGCGCTGGCCTCGACCGCTGCCGCCGCCGACCCCGAGCTCGGCAAGAAGGTCTACGAGAAGAATTGCGCCGGGTGCCACGGCGCCGACGGCAAGGGTGACGCCCAGATGGAGCAGACCCTCAACGTCAAGATCCCGGCGCTCGCCGTCGCGGCCACGAAGAATAACTCAGAGCTGCTGAAAGCCGTCTCCGAGGGCAAGAAGCCGATGCCGAGCTTCGCGAAGCGCCTCAGCAAGGACGAGCTCGCCGCGGTGGTTCAGTACGCGAAGGCGCTCGCCACCGGGCGGGCGGCCGGCGGCAAGTGAACGCCCGATCCGGGACCTCGGGGAGAGCACGATGAACGGTCCGTGATGATCGTCGGCAACCCGGCAGAAGGGGGTCGCCCATGAGCAAGACAGTGAAATGGAGTCTCGTCGCCGTTGCGCTGCTCCTGTGGCCTCTCGGTCGGGCGTGGGCCCAGCCCGTCTTCAGCCCGAGCCAGGACCCGCTGGCCGGCTCGCGCGTTTTCGGGACCAAAGGCTGTGCCACGTGTCACGCCGTGAACGGGATCGGCGGCACCGTGGGACCCGACCTCGGCCGCATCGCGCGACCGCGCTCGTTTTACGACCTCGCCGCCGCCATGTGGAATCACCTGCCGCGGATGGTGGAGCGGATGCAGCAGCGGGGCCTGTCCCGCCCCCACCTCGGCGTCCAGGAGACCGCGGATCTCATCGGGTTCCTGTACACCCTCAACTACTTCGACCCGCCCGGTAACCCGGACGTCGGCGCGCGGTACTTCACTGAGAAGCGCTGTATCAACTGCCATCAGATCGGGGGCTCCGGGGGAGTGGTCGGCCCAAGTCTGGACTTCTTCAAGCAGTTCGGCTCGCCGCTCTTCGTCGCCGCGGCGCTGTGGAACCACGGGCCGCAGATGGCGGAGGCAATGAAGGCGCAAGGCATCGAGCGGCCCGCCTTCATCGGCCCGGAGCTGCACGACCTCCTGGCCTATCTCGTCCCCGCCTCCGCCGGCCCCCGAGAGGGACCGCTCTACGTCCTGCCCGGGCGCGCCGATACGGGGCGCCGGCTCTTCACCGACAAGCGCTGCATCGCCTGTCACAGTGTGGGCGGCGAGGGTGGCCGGGTGGGTCCCGACCTCGTCGCGCGCGGCGTGCGTCGAAGCCTCCTGGAGTTCTCCGCGGCCATGTGGAACAAGGCGCCGGCCATGGTGGCGGCGATGAAGGCGCGGGGCATTGCCATTCCCCAGCTCCGACCCGAAGAGATGGCCGACATCGTCGCCTACCTCTATGCGGTCCGCTACTTCGCGGAGCCCGGCAACCCGAGCACTGGCCAGACCCTGGCGAAGGACAAAGGATGCCTGCGCTGCCACGGCGCGTCCCGCGAGCGCGGGAAGGTGGCCAGTGACCTCACCCGCACGAAGGGTCTCGAATCGCCGGCGGCGGTGATCGCGGCGTTGTGGAACCACGCGGTCGTCCCGCTCCCAGCCCCGGGCGGGCAGAAGAGTGGGTGGCCGGAGTTCCGCCCGGAAGAGATGGCGGATCTGGCGGCATGGCTCCAGTCGTTCGGACGATTGCGATGATGGCAACCGCCCTCGCTTGGGCTGTCATCGGCGAGCGGCCTGCGCCAACGCCGTTTCCGCAGCGTCGAGGAGCGCGCTGGCCCCCCCGGGGTTGTGGACGGCTCGCGCCTTGCGCACGAGCGTCAGCGCGTCGCGCGCCTGCCTGACGAAGGCCTCGGCCTCGGCTGTCGCCGGTCCCTTGCGGTTCCGGGCGAGCGCCGCCTGCGCCCGCGCGAGCGCCGCGGACTTCTTCGCGATCTCGCCGTCCACGCCCGCTGTCCATTCGGCGAGGAAGCTCGTGTAGGCAGCGTCGTGGCAGCTCACGCACTTGTCCGCCACGGCCTGTCGCGAGTGCTTCTTCGCCATGTCGTGGCATCCCGTGCACGTCACGGCGTTGACCATGACGTTGGGCTGGAGCTTCACGAGGTCCAACGTGACCTCCCCGCGATAGAAGGCGCCCTGCGCTCGGTGACAGGCCTCGCAGCGTTCGTTGGCCGGGCTGTGGTGGCACGCGGTGCACGTGGCCGCCGTGGCGGTCACGGTCTTGTGCACCTCCGCGGAATGGCAGGCGGTGCACACGGCTCCGAATTCGGCGACGTGCCGGGCGTGGGGGATCTTCTGCTTGCCGAACGTGACCGTCGCCGGCAGTTTGACCCCGGCCTGCTCGTGGCAGAGCACGGCGCAATAGCCGCCGCGGACCAGACGGTCGTCGATCTTTGGGGAGGGCTTGCCGAGCAGCGGGAGGGCCTCGTCCAGCCAGCCGTTGGAGAGCTTGAGGAGGTCGGCGGCGTAGAAGACGTTGTGGACGCCCTTGGCGAGGGCGACGAATCGCAGGTTGAAGTCGGCGTTGTCCACCAGCTCACGCGCGCGCGCCCGCTTCGCGTCTTTCGCATCGGCCCTGGCGGGCGCGTCGGCCTTGGCGGACGCGTCGGTCTCGGCGAGCGCCGCGTGCGCGGCGGCAAGCTTCGGTTCGATGACGGCGCGCATCTTCGCGAGCGTTTCGACCCAGCGCCCGAGCATGCCGCGGTACTTCTCGCCGTGGCAGCCGATGCACGCCTGCTCGGTCGGCCGGAACGTCCGTCCCACGATGGCCGCCTCGCTCCGGTCGTTCTCCTTGGGCACGAGATGGCAGGCCACGCACTGCACGCGGACTTGGAACATGTGGCTGGGGATCATCGGCGTGCCGCGGCCGCCCAGCCCGAGGTACATCCGCGCCACGCCCTGGTGCTTGGCCTCGTGGCAGTTGCGGCAATCGAGCTCGCCGCGCGGGGGCGGCGTCGTGTGCGGGGCCGGCGCCCGCTCGCCAGAGAGCCCGGGACGCGGCGTGAGGGACGGTGGAGTGGGACGGGCGTCGCGCTGCGCGACCGCCGGCACGGCCCCTCCCGCGAGGAACGCGAGGCAGAGCGCGAGCAGCGCCGTCCGCCTCATCGGCGCGTCAGGGCCGCGAGCGCCGCGTCTCCGGGGCCGGCCTCCGCGGTCGGCGCGCCGATCGGCGGCGGGAGCTTGTGCTTGATCGTTGTGTGGCAACGGCCGCATTCGATGTTGTGCGAGGCGACGTGGTGCGCGTGGATGGCCGGCGTGTCGGCATAGCGCTCGAGCTTCTCCGGCTGGTTGTGACACGTGAAGCACCGCTCGCGCGGCGCCTCCCCGCTTCCCTCCACGACGTTCAGGTGGCAGCTCTGACAGGCGACGCCGCGACGCCGCACGTCCTCATGGTTGAATCGCACCGAGCCCACCATGATGTCGCCCTTCGGCGGCTCGTGGCAGCCGGTGCACCCGGCCACGGGGTGCAGCTCGCGCCCGGTCTTCACGCCCTTGAAGTGACAGAGGAAGCAGGTGGACTCCGTCACCTGGATGTGGGTAGACACCACGATCTGAGAATGACAGCTCGTGCAGCGGAGCTGGGGGCCGCGGCGCTCCGAGCGTAGGGGGGGATTGGGGGGCCCTGTCGAGGCCCCCCATGTTCCCAAATGTCGGCCGTGGTCGAAGCGGATGCCGCGCTTGAAGACCTTTGTCCCGGTCAGCCCGCTCCGGTCGTGGCATCCCGAGCGGAGGCAGCTCCCGTCCTCGACCTCGGCGAAGGGCTTGGAGCTATACGTGTGCGTGGCCCACTTCACGACCTGCGAGAGCGCCTGGTACTTGACCCACAGCGTGTCGCGGAAGCCCGGCGGGTAGTGGCACTGGACGCAGGTGACGTTGCTGTGGCTCGACACCTTCCACGCCTCGACGTAGGGCCGCATGATGTGACAGGAGTTGCAGAGGCGCGGGCTCGTCGAGAGCTTCCAGAGCCCCGCGGTCCCGAGCCCCAGCGACACGAGCACGGCGAGCGACACGAGCCAGAGCGCGTGCACCCCCCACCAGCGCCTCTTGGGTTCGTCGTTCATGCCCGGCCGGCGCCGGCCCTACTTCTTGTGGCACCTCTCGCAGTTCGCCTTGTCGTCGGCCTTGAACACGACCTTGCTCCCCACCTTCGTGTTGCCGTTGTGGCAGGCACCGCATTGCTCGCCCGCCTTCATCTTCTCCATCGCCAAGGGGCCGCTCTGCCCCATCTTCATCTTGAAGATCTTGACGTGGCAGGCCGTACACTTGTCGACGCCCGCGTCCTTGTGCTTCGCGTGATCGAAGGTGACGGGCCCCGCGCTGTCCTTGCCTTGGGGGAACGCGAAGGGGTCGGGGAGCTTCTGCTGGGCGACGGCCGGCCAGGGAGCGAGCAGACCGAGGGTCAGACCGGCGACGAGCGTGAGCGTGGCGAAGCGTCGGAATCGAAGCATGGGTCTCTCCCCGTTCTGAGCGCACCGTTTCACCGGGCGCTGCTCCTGAGGAATCCGACGAGATTCAGCATCTCGTCCTCCGTGAACCGCGGGTACAGCACCCCGACTTCCATGGCCTTCGCCGCCATCGCCGGGGTATGCTCCCACATCCGGGTGGCCCAGGCGACGGCCGACTCGTAGGATGCGTGCTGCGACGCGAGATCCGGCGCGATCCTGGCCCCTTCGCCCCGCAGCCGGTGACACTTCAGGCACCCCTTCCGGATCAGCGCGAGCTGCCCCTTGAACAGGTCCGGGGTGGGATCGAGCATGACGTCCGCCTCGAGATACGCCATGAGGTCGGCCATCTCGCCCACGCCGATCCGGGGCCAAGCGAGCCCCTCCTGGCTGAGCACCGTGAACATCGCGGGCGCGTGGTTCCAGAGCCGCCCCGCCAGCTCGAAGACGCCCTGCGGCCGCTGCAGTGTCTCGAGGGCGGGGCCGACGCCGGCCCGGCCGCGCGGCGCGTGGCAGCGCGCGCACGCTTTCGCGGTGAACGTCGCACGGCCGCGCTCGGCGCTTCCCGGTGGCGGCTCGGCGGCGGCGCGCGCTCCCGCGGCGAGCAGGGCGATGCCGGCGGCGAACGCTGCCAACAGGCCCACCGCGCCGCGGCGTGTCACTTCGTGGCGCTCGCCGTGTACCCGAGGTACGTCAGCACGATCATGTACAGGATGATCGCGACACCGATCGCCGTGAAGAGCCGGCTCGGCTCTCCCCTCGCCGTGCGCCGGTCGAGCAGCGGGATCAGCAGCAGGAACACCCCGCCCACGCCGAAGGCGAGGATGCCGACGATCTCGCCCTCGATGCCGAGAATCCTGCTGGGCAGGTACTTGAGGGTCTGGAACATGAACATGAAGTACCACTCGGGCTTGATCCCCGCCGGTGCCGACAGGAAGGGATCGGCCTTCCGGCCCAGCTCGGCCGGAAAAAACGCGGCGAGCGCGGCGAGCGCGGCGAGGGCCACAAGCCAGCCCACCATGTCGCGAAGGAGGAAGTTCGGAACGAACGGCATCGTCCGGTGCGGAGCGCCGCTGCGCTCGACGTCCATGGGCACGCTCATGCCGTGCTTCTGGACGAGGAAGAGATGGAGCCCGACGAGCATGGCCGTCAGCGCAGGCAGGATCGCCACGTGGATCCCGTAGAACCGTGTGAGCGTCGCGCCGGTCACCTCGGCGCCCCCACGGAGGAGCCGGCCGAGGAACGGTCCGGCGACGGGGACGGCGCCGGTGATCTCGGTCCCGACCTTCGTGGCGAAGTACGCCAGCTCGTTCCAGGGCAGCAGGTAGCCGGTGAAGCCGAAGCCCATCGCGAGGCCCATGAGGGCGACGCCCGAGAACCAGGTGATCTCGCGCGGTGGCCGGTAGACGCGGAGGAGCAGGACACTGAACAGGTGGACGAACAGTGTGAAGATCATCAGATTGGCGGCCCAGGCATGGATCGAGCGGATCAACCAGCCGAACTGGACCTCGGTCATGAGGAACTGCACCGACTCGTACGCCTCCTCGGCGCTCGGCCGGTAGTAGAGGAGAAGGAGGATCCCCGTCGCGACCTGGATCCCGAAGAGGAACAGCGTCATCCCGCCGAAGTAGTACCAGATGGTGTGCCGGTGGACGGGCACCTGCTTCTTCTTGGCGAGCTTCTCGAGGTCCGCCAGTCCCACGCGCTGGTCGAGCCAGTGCCACAGCGGGCCGTGTGCCTTGATGGGGCTCACGCTCAGGCGCCCTTGCTCACCACGATCTGGTTGCCGCGCGCGTTGACGACGAAGGTATCGAGCGGACGCGGCGGCGGGCCCTCGACGTTCTTGCCGTTCAGGTCGTAGTGGCCGTTGTGACAGGCGCACCAGATGTGGCTGATGTCCGGCCGGTACTGCACCGTGCAGTTGAGGTGGGTGCAGACGGCGGAGAAGGCGCGCAACTCGCCGGCGGCGGTGCGGACGAGGATCCCCGGGCGGCTCCCGAACTTGAAGATCTGTCCCGTGTTGGGCTTCACGTCGTCGGGCTTGATCGCGAGGGTCACCGTGCCCGCCGTCGACTCCCCCACCTCGGGGGGCACGAGATACCGGCTCACCGGGTAGAGCACCGCCACCATGAAGGCCCCGGCGCTCGTCCCCAGGAACCAGTTGATGAACCGCCGCCGCGTCGAAGCCTCGTCCAGCGCGTAGGCCATCCCGGTCTCCTTATTCATGGTCCGCCTCGACCGTCCGCCTCCGGTCGACCTGGCGGATCTTCAGCACGAGCCCCGCGATCACTGCGAGGATGATCACGAGCGACACCCCGAGGCCTCGCCGGCGGAACCTCAGCTCGTCGAGCGCGCGCACGCCCCGCGCATACGCCTTCTCGGCGATGCCGACCCCCGGCTCCACTTCCTTTCGCACGGCGTCAAACGTGAAGGCGTGCACGGCGGCGCGGGCCTTGACGAGCGCGTCTTTCGCGCCGTTGAGATCGAACTGCGCCTGGCTCACCTCCATCCCGGCGTGCTCCGCCTGGCCGAGGATGACGCGGGCCTTGTCGTTCCGCGCGGCGAGCGCATCGATGAGCGTCCGCATCTCGACCGCCGTCTGTCCCCCTTTGTCGTTGGCGGCGTGACACGTCGCGCACACGGCGCCGGTCCCGAGCCCCAGCATCGCGTCGCTCGGCTCGTGGATCGCGTGGTTGTCGTGGCACGTCGCGCAGCCCGGCGTGCCCATCTCCGTGAAGACCTTCGCGTGGACGCTCTTGCGGAAGAGATCCGCCATGACGGTGTGGCATTGACCGCAGACGTTGCCGACCCACGTCACCCCGGGCGGGGAGGCGCCGTGGTTACCGTGGCAGTCGTTGCACGTCGGCGCCGACAGGTCGCCTTTGACGGACATTGCCTTCCAGTGGACGCTCTCCTGGTACTTCACGAGCTGGTCCGTCGGGACGCGCCGCCCCTCCATGTACTTGGCGTCGGCGTGGCAGCGGCCACACGTGTCCGCGACCCGGAGGGGGTGGACGCTCGATTTCGAATCCGATGGCGGCCGGATGGAGTGCGCCGGGTGACAGCTCACGCACGTCGCGACCTTGGCGTCGTCGGCCTCGCGCAGCCGCCGGCCATGGACCGAGGTGGCGTACTCGGTCACCTGGTCGACGCGCAGCGACGGGTTATAGCGCTTCATGAACGCGGCATCGGCGTGGCAGCGTCCGCACACCTGGACCACCTGCTTGCGTCCCGGCTTGCCGATGTACCCCTTGGCGGGATCCATCGCCTCCATGCCGGCTTCCTTCTCGTCGCCGCCGTGGCAGGCGACGCAGCCGAAGCCCTTCGCCCTGTGGATGTCCTGTGCGTAGTCCTTGCCTGGCTTCTCGAGCCGCTCGTCGCCAATCTCGACGTGGCAGGCCGCGCAGTTATCCGGCTTCGCCGGCTGGGCCCCCGCCCGCGCCGGCCACGACGGGAACACGACGATGAGCAGGAAGGCCGCGGCCACCACCGCCCGCGCCGTCACCGTCCACGCCCCAGCGACTGCAGCAACGCCACGAGGTCCACCATCTCACCCGGACGGAACTCGGGCCACGCGGCCTTCGGCCCACTGGGCGTCGGAGGCGTCACCAGCGCGTGGTTCCACAGGGCCGCGACCACGGCCGCCGGCGCATCGAGGCCGCGCATGCGACTGAAGTCGCTCGCTGGCTTGCCGCGTTCGCCGGAGACACCGTGGCAGTGCAGGCAGCCCTTCTCGCCCGCGATGGCCCTGCCCTGTTGGACACTCCCGGGCTCGGCGAAATACCGCACCGAATAGAGGTAAGCGAGGAGGTCGGCCATGTCCTCAGCTCTGAGCTGGGGCACGGTGATGCCTCGCGGCGTCATCGCCGCCAGCATCGCCGGCGCCTTGTTCCACATCTCCGCTGCGAAGTCGATCGGCGTCCGGCGCACGGCGCGCTCGGCGAGGTCGGGGCCGACGCGTCCGCCCGGCCCGCCCGCGCTGTGGCATTCGACGCAGCGCTTCTCGACGAAGAGCCGGCGGCCTGTATCGGGCCGGCCGGGGAGCACATAGAGCGGCCCCTCCTGGGGCCCGGCGGAGCCGGGCGCGAGGAAGGCGATGAGATCGCGCAGCTCGAGGCCGTTGAAGGACGGCCGCGCGATCCCGCGCCCGCGCATGGCCTCCATCATCTGCGGCCCGTGGTTCCACAGCGCGGCGGCCACGAAGATCGGCGACCCGAAGGGTTTGAGGAAGTCGAGGTTCGGCCCCACCACGCCGCCGCGCCCGGCGACCTGGTGGCACATGATGCATCGCTTCTCGGCGAACAGCCGCCGGCCGGCCCCGGCGTCGCCGGGCGTGTCGAAGTAGTTCAGCGTGTAGAGGAACCCGATGAGGTCGGCCGTCTCCTGCACGTCGAGATGGGGGCGGGCGATGCCGAGCTGCTCCATGCGCGCCGCCATCCGCGGCAGATGGTTCCACATCGTGGTCGCGAGGTCGTAGAACGAGCGGGGGCGCGGGATGCGGCCGAGGTCGGGGCCGATCTTGCCGCCGATCCCGTTCACCGAGTGGCACTTCGCACAGCCCTTCGTCCCGAACACGCGCGAGCCCGCGAGGGGGTCCTGGCTCGCGCTGTAGACCTGCGCAGCTGCGGAGGACGGATACGAGACCAGGAGCCACGCCGCGGACAGGACCGCAGCGGCAACCAGGCCCGAGCGCAGGACTCGACTCATGCCTCTCTCTTGCTCCCCCTGGGCCGCGTGGCATGCGGCGCGCGACTGGCGATCATCCTACTCGTTCGGGGGGAGAGGCGGCAATCGCCGGGGGGAAAATCCCCCGGCGATCGCCGTCGCTCGAGAGAGCAACCCACGCTACTCGAACACCATCTTGAGCACGCCCGGCGTGTAGGCGTGGCGCACCTGCGCGTTGTCGAAGACGGCCACGCCGAAGGCATACTCCTTCTTGAGGTCGCTGAACTGCACGTCGTACTCGCTGCCCGTCACGAGCTTGCGCCAGAACACGATCGTCCGGACGCCGTCCTTCCACGACACCTTCGCCCCGATGTCGCCGCGGTCACCCGTGAAGGGCGCCACGATGATGCCCGGCACCTCGTCGCCCGCCTTGTACTTCGAGTCGTCGAACGGCTCCTTGTCGGCGTCGACGATCCAGTAGGGCGGCGCCGCCTGGTTCCCCTTTAGCGCGAACTTCGGCCCCTTCTTGTCGTCGCTCACGTTGTCGACGTAGCCACCTCCGGTCTTCGGGTCGCTCTTGCGGCCCGCCTCGGGCGCCTTGTCCTTGTCGTACCGCGTGTGGTCGACATACTGGTCGTCGACCTGGCCGATCGAGCCCGTCCGCACACCCTTCATGTGCCACATGTCGAGACGCTCGCCGGCCGCGGCGGTGTACTTGTTGCCGTAAGGCTTGCCCTCGCCGGTGTGGCAGGCGGACATGCAGCCCTTCGCCTCGAAGGCGGGCGAGCTGATATTCCACAGCATGGCCATCTTGTCTTCGTAGTAGAGGTTGTTGTCACCGCCCTTGTCGCCCGGGTCCTTCAACTGCTGCCACGACCCGTCGGCCTGCTTGACCCACGGGCTGCGCTTCACGCTGTTGGTCGGGTCCTTGTACTGCACGTAGAAGTAGACCGTGTCGCCCGAATAGAGCGAGCGCAGCGAGACCTCGGTCGATCCACCGGGCAGGTTCTTGCCGCCGACGACCTTCACCGTGAGCGGCGGCGCGCCCTTCCACGCCTCGTCGATCGTGCCGTCGAGCGCCGGGGCCGTCGCGACCTTCTTGGCCTTGAGGAGGTTTTTCTGCTGGGCCTCGAGCGGCCACGCCACGAGCCCCACGCCAGCGACCAGCAAGAGCAACGCCACCATCTTCCATGTCGATTTCATGACTCTCCCCCCTTTCTCCTTTCCCGCAGCAGGAACGCCAGAAGCCAGGCGTAGCGCGCGAGCGTTCCTGAAGGCCGCATGCCCGGGCTGCCCATGGTGTCGCTCCTCGCAGTGGAATCGACGTGCTGCCCGGGGAAAATGCAACGTCTGCGCCAGACCTCGGGGCGGCCGTAACGCCATGGAAACTCGGCGGTCGCACGATCGGACGAGGCGGAGAACGCGACGGCGGCGCCACGCGAGGTGGGGAGATGCCGCCCCACCCCGCGGCGTCGGGAGTCCAGGACAAGGGCGGCACGGTAGACGCGGACTGCTCGGCTCGAGGATCACGCCCCGCACGGATTGACTCTAAATTCAGGTCTGATTGTGGTACTGTTCGACCATGAAGACGGTATCGATCGACGAGCTGAAGCGCAACCTCTCATCGTTCGTCGACCAAGCGGCGGCGGGCGTGCGCATCCTCATCACGAGGCACCGGCGGCCCGTCGCCTCCCTGTCCGCCGCCGACATGGAGCACGTCCACCGAGGGGCGCGGTTCGGGCGCGGAGCGCTGAAGCCCCTGCTTCGGGCACCGACGCAGGGGCAGTATCTGAAGGTGCTGGATGAGGACCGCCGGCCTCCGAGCGGGCGGGGATGAGCGCCGGTGCCGGGGGGACGGTACTACGTCGATACGTCCGCCTACCTGTGCGTCCTCCTCGGTGAGGCCGGCTGGCCACGGCTGGCGGGGGAGTTGGACGGTGCGCAGCTCCTCTCGAGTGTGTTGCTCGTCCTCGAGGCCGAGCGAACGCTCGTGCA
>JBGPYK010000111.1:0-7043 GCA_041493245.1 Methylomirabilia bacterium
GAACCGCGCGCCGCGCTTCTCGAGGTCGACGCCGTAGAGCGCGAACTCGTCCGGCTTGTAGCCGATGGCGATCCCGAGGGTCATCCGCCCGTTGGACATGACGTCGAGCAGCGCCACGTCCTCGGCGAGCCGGACGGGATGATAGAAGGCCGCCACGAGGATGTCCGTTCCCAGCATCACCGTCGAGGTGCGTGTCGCGAAGCCGGCGAGGACCGTCAGCGGGGATGGCCAGTAGTGATCGGTGACGGAGTGATGCTCCTCCATCCAGACCGAGTCGAACCCCAGCGCCTCGCCCCGGGTGACCTCGTCGAGCGCTTCGCGCCAGTAGTGTCCGCCCTCGATGGGAATGAAGCCGAACTTGAGTCGGGCCACGCGGTCTCCTTCCACCCGCCTCGACGGAATGGGCGAGAGCCTATCACGACTCGCGCGCGCGCGACCACGGTGGGCGCGGCCACCGCGCGCGTCCTTGACACCGGCGGAAGCGACGATTACGGTGGGACAGCCAACGCAAGGAGCAGGAGATGATCGTCTTTCTCACCGACGAGATGCCGGCCTACCTGCGTCAGGGCTGAGCCCCAGGCGTGGAGAGCTTCACCGACGGGGAGCGCGCCGCCCTCGCCCCCTTCTTCACGAACCTGGACGGGCCGGTGTTCGCGCTCGTCAATCTCCCGGAGGTCGTCAAGGGCGCGCTGTTCGCCCGCTACTCGCGGTCGCCGAAGTCGCTCCGGCGTCTCTTCCTCGACGAGTTCCTGCGCAGCGACCCGATAGCCGCACCTGTCGGTGCCCAGGTGGGGGAGGGGGCGCGGCAACGCGCCGAGCAGCTCTACGAGCGCGTCTTCGTCGAGTACGGGGATGATTCGGTGGCGCAGCTCGGCGGGGTGCACCTGGCGTGCGAAGGCGCGTCCAACATCCTGACGAAGGTTCTCGAGTGGGGCCGGCTGATGGCGTACCTCGAACAGTCCACGCGGTACATTCCCTACGACGACCGGCCGAGCGGGCGCTACCGCTATCACGTGCCCGAAGAGCTGACGGGGGACCTGCGCGAGCGGTACGTGGCGACGCTCGACCGCGCCTTCGACGTCTACCGGAGCTGGCTGCCGCGCATGTACGACTTCTACGCCGCGCGCTTCCCGCGCGCCGCGGGCGACTCCGAGCAGGTCTACCGGATGACGATCCGCGCCAAGGCGCTCGACACGCTTCGGGGTCTGCTGCCCGCGGCCACGATCTCGAACGTCGGCATCTACGGCACCGGGCAGGCCTACGAGCAGCTCCTGCTCCGCATGCGCGCGCATCCGCTCGTGGAAGTGCAGGGCTACGCCGACCTCATGCTCGCCGAGCTGCGAAAGGTCATCCCGGCGTTCCTCCGGCGCGTCAATGTCCCCGAGCGCGGCGGCGCGTGGTCCCGGTACCTCGCCGAGTCCCGCGAGGCGATCGCCGGCGTGGCCGCGCATCTTCTCAGCGGAGCCGAGCCCGAGTCGCGGGCCGAGGTCACGCTGACCGACTTCGACCCCGACGGCGAGGTGAAGGTGGTGGCGGCCGCCCTCTACGCCGTCTCCGCGCTGCCCGACGATCAGCTCCTCCGGATCGCACGGCGCCTGAGTGCCGAGGAGCGGGCGGCGGTGCTGCGCGCCTACGTCGGCAAGCGCGGAAACCGCCGCCACCGTCCGGGGCGCGCGTTCGAGCGGACGGTGTACCGCTTTGACGTCCTCGGCGACTACGGAGCCTTCCGCGACCTGCAGCGACACCGGCTCCTCACCCTCGAGTGGCAGCGCCTCTCCCCGCGTCACGGCTACCTCGTGCCGGAGGCGGTGGAGGCGGCGGGGGACGGCGACGACTGGGCGCGCGTGATGGACGAGTCGGCGTCGCTCCACGACGCCCTCGCCGATGCCGGCCTCGGCGAGGCCGCGGCCTACGCCGTGTCGATGGCCTACCGCGTTCGCTTCTACATGGAGATGAACGCGCGCGAGGCCATGCACGTCATCGAGTTGCGTACGACGCCCCAGGGCCACCCCGCGTATCGCCGGATCTGCCAGGCGATGCACCGCCTCATCGCGGAAGTCGCGGGCCACCGCGCTATCGCCGGCGTGATGACGTTCGCCGACCACTCGGCGGTCGCCCTCGAGCGCCTCGAGGCCGAGCGCGCCGCCGAGCGCCGAAGGTCGGGCCCGACGAGATGACGGGGAGGTGCTGATGGAGACGCCGGCACAAGCCGCGGCGCGAGCCAAGGCCCGCGACTATCTCAGGACGAGGGGAACGGAGACCGCGGCGGGGGTGGTAACGGACCGGGTGCGCGGCGCGCTCGCCGCCCTCGAGACCTGCCTCGAGGCGGTGCCGGCCGAGCGCGCCGCGGTCCGCACGCTCGACGGGGAATGGAGTGTCCACGAAATCGCCGACCATCTGCTCGAGACCCACCGGCCGCTCCTCGACGAGCTGCGCTGCCTGTTCGCCGGACGCCGGCCACCGGGCGAGCCCGTTCCCGCCGGGCTCCAGTCGAAGGCGGCGCTCCTGCGCCCGTGGTCGGGGTTGCTGCGAGACCTGAAGCAGCAACACCAGGACATCGTGACATCGCTCTCGGCTGTGCCGGCAGACTTCACCACGGACGCGCGCGCGCCCGTGGTGATGGTGATCAACGTCCCCGGGCCGACCGGCCGCCCCGTGCCGTACGAGTGGATCGAGGACCTCGACTGGAAAGCGTATGCTATCGTGCTCCGGCTGCACGCCGTCGACCACCTCAAGCAGGCGAAGAAGGTCCTGGCCGCAGCCCGCCCGCGCTAGGCGCCTGTCGGAGGATCGAGGAGCGCCCCGGCTTCGCCGGGGTGCTCCGAGCGTTTGGGGGGTATGGGGGGCCATGTCGGGGCCCCCCATGTTTCTAAATCAGCCGGCCGCCGAGCGCAGCGCACTCGGCTACGGCTTCGCGATCACGCCGCAAGCGATCCGCGCGCCGCTGTTCCCCGTGGGGTCGGTCTTGAAGTCGTCCGGAGCGGCGTGGATTACGACCGCGCTGCCGTCGGCGTCGAAGAGCGAGTTGGAGCCGGCGCTCAGCGTCACCCGCTCGGTGAAGGTCTCGAGACGCCCGGTCCCGTTCGCCGCGACCGTCACGTTGGGCAGGTCGCCCGCGTGCGGACCCCCAGGGTTCAGCGTGCCGTGCTGACGGTTTTGCGGGTTGAAGTGCCCGCCGGCGGACGTGAACGCGGGCGGCTCGCACTTGCCGACGGCGTGCAGGTGCACGCCCTTGTCGCCGGGCGGCAGGTCGCGCGCGTCCAGGACCATCCGCACGCCGCCGCTCACCTCGGTAAAGGTTGCTTGACCCACGACCTGGTTGTTCGCGTTGCGTAGCTCGGCGGTGGCGGTGACGCCTGTCGACGTCGAGGACGACATCGCGCCCGCGCAACCGGCGAGGAGCAGCGAGACGAACAGGACGGCGCAATCGATCGGTCTCATGGAGAGCCTCCTCTGGTAGCACAGCTTCGGATAATCGTGGATGCGATGGGACAGCGCTTCCAGCTCGTCGGCCAGCCGGTCGATGGCCTCGGCGACCTTGACCTTGACGCCGCCGACGGCGCTCATCGCGCGCCCCGGAACTCCTGCTGCGCCCGCTCGACGAGGCGGGGATCCGAGAGCAGATCCAGCGTGGTCATGGCCATCACCTTGGCGGCGGCGAGCATCCCCTCGCGCGCGAGCGGGCTGACGGCGGCGGCCTCGAAGGCGCGCGAATGGATCGGCGTGCCCTCGGGCGCGATCTTCACGAGCGGCTGGATGGTCGGGATCACCTGGCTCACGTTGCCGATGTCCGAGGACCCGAGCCGGTCCTTCACCTCCGGCGACTCCGGCGCGCCCACGCGTTGCATGTTGGCGCGGAAGACCTCGAGCAGCGTCTCGTTGCGCTTCATCGGCTCGTAGGCGCTATCGTGCTCGATCACCTTGAGCGTGCAGCCCGTGGCCTGCGCCGCGCCCTCGGCGCAGGCGATGACGCGCTTCTGGAGCTGCCACATGTAGTCGAGGCTCTTCGCGCGGACGTAGAACAGCGCCGCCGCGAACTCCGGAATGATGTTGGGCGCGGCGCCGCCGCTCGTGACGATGCCGTGGATGCGCGCGTCGGGGCGCACCTGCTGCCGCAGCATGCTGATGTTGTTGAAGGTCTGGATGACGGCGTCGAGCGCGTTGATGCCCTCGAAGGGGTCGGCGGCGGCATGGGCGGCCTTGCCCGTGAACTCGAAGGTGACGCGGACGATCCCGAGGAGATCCTGGTGGGCGATCCATTTGTCCCAGCCGTGGATCATCATCGCCACGTCGACGTCCTTGAAGACACCGCTGCGGATCAACCGCACCTTGCCGGCGCCGCCCTCCTCGGCGGGCGTCCCAATGACGTGGATGCGTCCCTTGGGCAGCCGGTCGCGCACGGCGGCCAGCGCGGCGCCCGCGCCCGCCCCCGCGGTGGCGATCACGTTGTGGCCACAGGCGTGGCCGATGGCGGGCAGTGCGTCATACTCGCAGAGAATCGCGATGGTCGGCCCCTCGCCGGTCTCGACCGAGGCGCGGAAGGCCGTCTCGACACCGCCGACGCCGCGCTCGACCTTGAAGCCCTGCGTCTCGAGGAATTCCGTCAGCCAGCCCGCCGCCTTCACCTCCTGGTACCCCAGCTCGGGGTTGTCGTGGATGCGGCGCGACAGCGACTCGAGGTCGTCGCCCAGTCGCTCGACGGCGGCGGCGATCTGTTCCTTGACAGCGCTCATCACGGATCCTCCTGACGTCGGATCGAATTGGCTGGCCGTTACGACGAGCCGCCGCGCAGCATGCTCATCGCCCGCTCAGCGGGAGCGTGAACAGCGGGCCCGATCCCGCCTTCCCGACCAGTTCCAGGCGGGACAGCTCCATCAGGAGCGAGAACGTGGACTTGGTGTCCTGGTCCGTCTCGTCGACGTAGAACCAGTGCCCCTTGTACAGGATTGCGACATGGGCGTTCGGCGGGCGCGTGTCCGCCTTGGCCGAATACACGCGAAACAGACCGCTCATCACGAGCTGCCAGTCGAACGGCTGTCCGGACGCGTCGCGGGTGACGGTGACGAGACGGGCGGCCGCGTGCTCGAGCGGAACGTCGACCCCGTGGCTCACGTAGTACAGCGCCTGCAGCAGCGAGCGGGTCTCCAGGTCGACCCCCGTCACGCCCTCGCTCGGGTAGGTCGAGGGGAATGGGTTGAACGTCTCTTGGGTGATGGGGAACTTTGCCAGCCCCGCCCTGAGCTTGAACGCCCGGGCGACCTCGCGCACCTCCACCGAGTCCACCGCCTGGGGGTCCAGGAGGAGGACGGGCTGCGTCGTCTTCTTGAACAGGGTCCACGCGGTGCCCTTGTCGTCGAGCCGGTACTCGTAGCCGCTCTTGGCGGCCTCAATGATGTCCCGGGCGGTCACGCTTCCCGCGGGCAAGGGACTGCCCTGCGCTTCGCTCCGTTCTTCGACACCAAGCACGAGCTGCCCCCGGTTCTGCAGCGTCTGCAGCGCCTGGACGCCGCGGAGGAAGTCCTGGAAGATCGGGGGCTCCTTCGGGGTGGGCCCGCTCGCCGTCTGGGCGTTGGACACCCAGTTGAGATTCTCCAGGTACAGCCGGAACACCGTGGAGATCGGCCAGGTGGTCTTCGCGAGGTAGATGAGGCCATCCAGGGGGAGCGCCGTGAAGAGCTTCCGCGTGAACTCCTGATCGTCGAGGGGCGTCAGGCTGAACGTGGGTCGGTCAGCCCCGGCGATGCCGAGCTGGGGCAGGATGGCGGCGTAGCTCTTCGCGAGCTCCGCCCCGGACGCGACGAAGAACGGGGTCAAGTGAATGGTCTTGGCCGTCTCGAACTGGGCGGCAATGGCCGACACGGCGAGGCTGCTGGGGGTATCGGTATAGCGCAAGCGCACGATGTTGAGGAGCAGCTGCTCCTCCGTCGTCGTCTTCACCACCTCGTTGTACTGGAGCCGGCTCTTCTGGAGGGCCGACGGGCCGAAGGTCGAACACCCGGTGATGAGCATGGCGACAACGAGGGTCGAGAGGGTCGGTGTCGCTCCGCTGGTCCTCACAATCGGGCGCCCGAGCTGGGCGGCGCTTGCTCGAGCCGGGCGAGCAGCGCCACGATGCGCAGATCGTTTCGCTCGACGCGCTTGAGCACCTCCTCCAGCTTGTCAGCGACCTCGCGGACGGGCGGCGTCACCTGGAGGGCTTCGAGCCGGGCAATGGCGTCCAGAATCAGGCGGTCTTGGTGCTCGAGGTGGTCCATCACCACCTCCAATTCCTCCTCGGCCTTCATATTGATCTCGTAATCGTGCTGGGCCATGAGCCGGTCCTTCTCCCCCTGGCGGTTCTGGCTCATCATCACCACGGGGCCCGTGTACGCCGCCTGAAAGCTGAGCACGAGGTTCAGCAGGATGAAGGGGTAGGGGTCCCACGCCTTCAGGAACCCGGGCTGCTTGATCGCATTGAAGACCAAGTAGAAGTTGATCGCGACCCAGACCAGAAAGAGCCCGCTCTGCACGATGATGAAGGGCCAACTGCCGACGATCAGGGCCACCCGATCCGCCACACGTTGCCCGCGCCCGAGGTGCTCCTCATGCTCCACGATGACGTTGCGAACGGGCGGATGGTCATGCTTGTAATCAGCACATGGACCGAGCCCGAGTGTCGTCTCCGGCATAAGCGGCGTCTCCCCCTGGGGCGTTGGTGTTCTTCGCTGGCGCTCCGCGAGTCCGTTGACCCGTGGGCGCGCGTGGTACACGTTGGTGGCTAGCGATACCGCGAGACCCGTTGGACGTCAAGGGGCTCGCCGAACCACCGTCTGTGACCCTCCCTCGAGCCCTCCCTTCGATCCAGGCGGCAGTCGAGCGCATCGCTGAGGCGCCCCCGGTCTCGCGCCGAGGGGCGGACACGTGCGAACTTGGACTTAACTTGGACGGTGACGCGCCGGCTGGCCGGTGTATCGTAAGTGACCGCGCGCCTGTAGCTCAGTTGGACAGAGCGTCGGACTTCGAATCCGAAGGTCGCAGGTTCGATCCCTGCCAGGCGCACCATA
>JBGPYK010000406.1:0-3408 GCA_041493245.1 Methylomirabilia bacterium
CCCGGCTCCTCCACGCGCGGGCCGACGCCCCAGATGAACGCCAGCTCGTAGATCGGGATGTGGGTCACCCGGTCGTGGAGGATCTGCTGGATCTGGTGGAGCAGCGCCTCGCGCTTCTTCACGTCCACCTCGCGCACCTGGCGCTGGAAGAGATCCTCGACCTCGGGGATGACGCCGGCCGTGTAGGCGCCCCCCTTGCTGACGTACGCCTCGAGCCGCGCGGACGCATTGCTGCCCGCGCCGCTGATGCCGACGATCACGTTCTTGAGCTTCTTGTCGCGCCAGGCCGTGGTCAGCGCCGCGCGTTCCATGATCCGGACCTTCGTCCGGATCCCGACGTTCTGGAGGTACGAGGCCAGCGCCTCGCCCATCGAGACATAGGGCGGCCACGGGTAGAGATCGCCGGCGTCGAAGCCGTTGGGGTAGCCCGCCTCGGCGAGGAGCCGTTTGGCCTTCTGGGGGTCGAAGGGATCGGGCTCGAAGACCTTCGAGAACTCCAGCGCGCGCGGGATCAGCGAACCAGTGGTCTTCGAGAAGCCGAGCGTCTCGGCCTGGTTGAGCGCTTGCCGGTCGATGGCGTAGCTCGCGGCCTGGCGCACGCGCCGGTCGTGCCAGGGCGACTTCGGATCCCACTGGTCGGGGAGATCGAGCCAGAACACCGCGGGAGCGTCCCGGCGAAAGACGAGCTTGAATCCGGGACTTCGCTGGATGTCCTCGGCCACGGGGCCGGTCAGGAGATAGGCGATGTCCACCTCGCCGTTCTTGAGGGCCGCCGCGCGCGTCGTCTCCTCCGGCAGGCTCCTCAAGATCAGCCGCTTGACGTTGGGGACCTTGCGCCAGTACCCCTCGAACGCTTCCAGCACCAGCTCGATCCCGGGAGTGAAGCTCACGAACCTGTACGGTCCGGCGCCGATCGGCGCCCTCTTGAAGCCGTCCTCACCCACCTTCTCGGCGTAGGCCTTGGGCACGATCCAGGCGGCGCCGGTGGCAATCGTGCCGTAGAACGCCATGAAGTCCGGCCACGGCTCCTTCAGATGGAAGCGCACGCGGCCCGGATCCACGACCTGGATCTCGCGCACGCGCTCCTTGAGGATCTTCGCCCCCGAGCCCTTGTACCGTTCGAAGGAAAACTTCACGTCCGCGGCCGTGACCGGCTCGCCGTTGTGGAACTTCACACCCTTGCGAATGACGAACTCGTACGTGAGCCCGTCCTTGGACTGCGTGAACGATTCCGCGAGGCTCGGCGTGTAGAGGCCGGCCGGCATGGGCTTGACCAGCGCGTCGTGCAGCGCGTAGAGCACCATGAACGGCGTGGCGATTCCCTCGGCCTCGCCGGGGTCGAGCCAGCGGGAGGCCAGCGTGATGTGGACTCCCCAGGTCATGGTCCCTTCGGGCGCGGCCGCCGCCGAGCCGGCGCCACCGAAGCTCAGGACGAGCGCCACGAAGGCGATGACGACGCGCGATGTGCATGACCTCATGGCTTTCCCATGCGCGGGGTCTCGGCCCGCGTTACGCCCACGCGCGGTCGTCGACGGTGTTCTCGTAGGTCGCGCCGGGCACGATCATGTTCCACTTCACCGTCCAGTTGTAGGTGTCCTCGAAGCGCTCGCGGGTGTAGGGCTGCGGCGCGGCGTGCAGCAGGCGCCAGGTCTGCAGCTCGTGCGGCTCGAGCAGGCCGCCGGTCTCGCGCACCAGGTGGTGAACGAAAGGCGTCGGGTCCTTCTCGAGCAGCTCGACCGCCCTCGCCTGCGCGCGGAACATCCTGGCGAGTGTCGGGCCGTCGAGGTCGTCGCCCGCGGCCTCGCTGCGCGTCGAATGCGATTCGATCAGGATGCGCAGACCCCACTTCTGCGCCACGCTGATCCACGGCTCCATCAGGCTCGCCGCCGCGACCGTGCCGTCGCGCACCGCCTCGAGCCGCTTGAGCATCGACCCCGCGCTGGTCCTTTTGACGTGCTCGGGCGTGAGGAAGCCTTCCATCATCTTCAGCGTGGTGAACTCCGAGCCGTTGTTCGGCGTCACCGCGATCGGCTTGTCCTTCAGCATCTCGGGCTCGTAAATCTTGGAATGGCGGGACACGACGATGGCGAACTTCGACATCGAGGCACCCAGCGCCACGATCTTGCGCCCGCGCAGCCCCTGGGTGTTGGCCTCGACGGCGCGCTTCATGATGCCCCATTCGCACATGCGATAACAGTCGATGCCGCCCTCGTTGTAGACGGAGTCGAGCGGGCGATCGAAGACGGAATCGAACTTGACGGAGTGCGCGGTCGTGACCTGAGCCATCCCCGGCGTGGTCACGAACTCGAGGTCGAGCCCCTCATCTTTGAAGAACCCCTTGTCGCGGGCGACCAGCACGGGCAGGTCGTGGACCGCGTTCATGATCGCCACCTGGGGTTTGGTCCTGGTCTCTGGAGTCACGGCGCCTCCTCTGGGCAACCGATTATCCGCGTTGGGGATTTCAAAGGCAATCTGCTCGAAATCCGCCCGCTCAAACTTCAGCGGGGCGGGCGGGGCGTCGCCGCCCCTGTCTCGATGTTGAGCGTGGCGAGGCCTTGGCCGGCAGCAGCGCGCAACAGACGATCATCGGCCGCCACCATCGTCACCGCTTCGTCCATACCCACCTCCAAGCGCAACGCGGAGGCGAGATGAATGCCGTCGAATCCCCGCAGACCGTGGCGCTCGATCACCGATCTCGCCGTCGCCAGGACATCGTTCTGTAACTCGACTCTTGCAAAATGCAGCCACTCGCGCTCGAAGCTCTGGCACGCGTGGGCATACTGCGGCGCGGTCAGATCGCCGCCGCGGTGTCTGCGCGTGAGGCCGGAGTATACCTCGGCGTAAGCAATCGTCGCCGTGGCGAGGGGTGCGTCGAGAATCAGGCGATCCAGCGCGGTCGAACCGGCTTCGGATACGTATCGCTTGATCAGCGCGCTGGTATCGAGATATGTCAGCGTCGGTCCTCGAGGATCGTTCGCGACACCGGCTCCCCGGATACGCGCACCCGTCTGATTCTCCGGAGAGGTTTCCCCCGGGGCAACGAGATGACGCCGGCCGCGGCGAGGCGCGCCAGGCGCGCTTCCCGGCTCTTCGCCGGTCCAGCGTCTCGAAGCGAAACGAGAAGCGCCACGGGCTTCCCGCGCTCGGTCACGACGACTTCCTCACCCTGCCGAACACGCTGCAGGTAATGGGTCAGCCGATTCTTCAGCTCCCGGACACCGACCGCACTCATGCGCTCACCCTCATGTGGCGACTGTAGCTACAACGGGTGACCTTGTCCATCCCGTCCTCGTCTCGGGTGGGGCCGCCTTGAGATGGAAGCGCACGCGGCCCGGAACCCTCAGGACGCGAGGAAGTCGGCGAAATACTCGTCGACCGTGATCTGTCGGGTCGTCAGGCCAAGCCGGA
>JBGPYK010000103.1:0-7211 GCA_041493245.1 Methylomirabilia bacterium
CATTCCAGACGTCGAGCCACACGCCCGTGGAGCCGAGCAGCAGCGTCATGCAGTAGCCGTAGAGGAACCCTGTCTGGTGGCCGAACGTCGAGGACATGAGCGTGACATCACGCTCGGTGAAGCGCAGCCGCTCGATGAGCGGGTAGATGATCGAGAGCACGGTGTTGGACGTGTGCATGACGCCCTTGGGCTCGCCCGTCGTGCCCGAGGTGAAGATCACCTCCGTCACGGCGTTGGGGTCGGTGCCCGCCAGCGGCCGGCGCCCGGCCCGCCCCTCCCAGGCCGTCTCGAGGAGCGCGGCAAAGGGCAGCATGTCACGGCCGGGCGTCCCCCGCGCGACCCACACGCGTTCGAGGCGTGGCGCTTCGCGCCGCAGGTCTTCGCCCATCGCGACATAGTCGAAGTTGCGGAAGCGCCCGGGGATGACGAGGGCCCGCGCCTCGAGGACGTCGAGGATGAAGCGTAGCTCGTTCGCCCGGTACGTCGGCGGGATCGGGTTCAGGATGGCGCCGACCCGCGTCGCCGCGAGCGCCAGGATCACGAACTCGCTCCAGTTGGGGAGCTGGCAGGAAACGACCGCTCCCGGGCCGATCCCGTGCTCGGCCAGACCGTAGGCCACGCGCTCGACCGTCCGCGCCAGCTCCGCCCACGTCAGCCGCCCGCCCGCGTCCACGAGCGCTGTCTTCGCGGGTCGCTCCGTCGCCCAGCGGTCGACGTACCGGTCGAGCGTCTCGTCCCGCCAGTAACCCGCCGCCGTCGCCGCCCGTATGCGCTCCGCCGTCAGGCTCGTTTCGATGGGCACTCGCGCGCTCACATCATGGTGTAGCCGCCGCTGACACTGAGCGTCTGGCCCGTAACGAAGCTCGCAGCGTCGGAGGCGAGAAAGATCACTGCTCCTGTGACGTCTTCAGGTGTCGCCACGCGCCGGAGCGGGTACACCTTGGCGATCCGCGCTTGCATCTCGGGCGTCATCCACGCGCGGTTTTCCTGGGCCTGCCACATCGACAGCTCACCGATCTCCTCGTCGGTCCTCGGCATCGTCATGCCGGGGCACACGACGTTGAGGCGGATCCCGTACTTCCCCACCTCGCGGGCGATGCTCTTGCTGAGCGCGATGACCCCCGCCTTGCAGGCGCCGTACACACCCTCCCGGAACTCGCCCATGCGCCCCGCGTCCGAGCCCATGCTCACGATCGCGCCGGCCTTGCGCGCGATCATCCCGTCCAGCACGGCGCGGGTGCAGTGGATCATGCCCCACAGGTTGAGCTGGATCTCCCGCTCCCACTCCTCGTGCGGCTTGTCCACGAACAGGGCGTCGCGGGTCCAGCCGACGTTGTTCACGAGCACGTCGACGCCGCCGAAGCGCTCCCCGACGGCGCGGACCATCGCCTGCACACTTTCCCACCGGGTCACGTCGGTGCGGACGGCGAGCGCCTGAGCGCCCAGGGCCGCGGCCTCGGCGGCCGTCTTGCCGCCCTGCGTTTCATCGATCTCCGCCACCACGACGTTCGACCGCTCCCGCGCGAAGGCGAGCGCGATAGCGCGGCCGATGTTCGACCCCGCCCCGGTGACGATCACGGTCTTGCCGGCCAGATTCAGCTGCATGCGTGTGTCTCCTCACAAGCGTGAACGTCGTGAAGGTGCGACGGACGTCACTCAGTACGGGAGGGCCTCCCGCCCCATCAGCTCGCGCGCCACGATGATCTTCATGACCTCCGCCGTCCCGTCGCCGATCTCGAGGCCGATCACGTCGCGCATCCGCTGCTCGAAGGGCAGCTCGTCGGTGTAGCCGTAGTGGCCGTGGAAGAGCAGGCACTGGTGGATCGTGTCGACGGCGAGTCGCGGCCCCCACCACTTCACCATCGCCGCTTCCTTCGTATAGGGCTCGCCGCGATCGGCGAGCCACAGCGCCCGGTAGCAGAGCAGGCGCGCCGCCTCGATGTGGGTCGCGGCTTCGGCGATCGGGAACGAGATGCCCTCGAACTGGGCGAGAGGCCGGCCGAAGGCCTTCCGCTCCCGGGCGTACGCCATCGTCTCCTCGAGCGAGATCTGGGCAACGCCCAAGCAGGCGAGCGCGATGATGACGCGATTGTAGTCGAAGCCCTGCATGACCTGGTAGAACCCCGTGCCCTCGGCGCCGAGCCGGTGAGACGCGGGGACCCGCACGTGGTCGAACGACAGCACGGCACGGCCGACGGCGTGCGTCCCCATGTCGTGCAGCGCGCTGCGGGAGACTCCCGGCAGATCGAGCGGTACCAGAAACGCCGTCACCCCGCGGGCCTTGGCCGCGACGTCGGTCTTGGCGAACACCATCGCGGCGTTGGCAACCATGCCCAGGCTGATCCCCGACTTCTCACCCGTGATGACGTACTCGTCGCCCTCCCTGACGGCGCGGCACGCGAGGTTCGCGGCGTCTGACCCGGCGCTCGGCTCCGTCAGCGCGATGGCGACGACAGCCTCCCCGCGTACCGTCGGGGGCAGCCAGCGCTGCTTGACCTCGTCGGTACCGTTCCGGCCGATGATCTCGCCCGCCAAGCCCGCGAGCTGGATTCCGTACGTCGCGCTGAAGTCGCCGCGGCTGATTTCTTCGGTCGCGATCCCCATCGTCATCAGATCCGCGTCCTGGCCACCGAACTCGGCCGGCGCGCGCAGGCCCAGCAGCCCCAACTCTCCCATCTGCCGCCACACGTCCCAGGGAAACTCGCCCGTCTTGTCCCAGCGACTCGAGCGCGGCGCCAGCTCCTTGCGGGCGAAGGCTCGGAGCGTGCGGATCAGCTCCTCCTGCTCTGGCGTGAACGCGAAGTCCATGGAGTCTCCTCGCCCGCGCTCAGGCCGCGCGGCAGAGCTGCATGAGGATTCGCACGTCGCCGAGCGTGTCGAGCGCGAGCGCGGCGCGCTCGAGCGCGGCTACCCGCGCGGCCGGCAGCACGCGGCTGGCATTCGCCCGGAACTTCTCCACGATCGCCGTCTCGGGCAGCGGCCGGGCCAGGCCTCCGCGGCCGTCGGGCTCGCGCGCCTCCAGCGTCCGTCCGTCGAACAGACGCAGGCGCACCCAGCCCGGGAAGCCGCGGGGGAACGTCGAGTCGGGATCGGGACGGCAGTCCACACGGTCGGCGAGGGCGAGGACGCGTGGATCGGCGAGCCGTTCAGCGGCATACGTGTCGAGCCCGATCCTGCCGTCCACGAGCGCCGCCGCCACGGAGTACGGCAGGCTGAACTGAGCGTCGTACGCCGTGCGCGGCCGCAGTTTGGCCCCGCGAGGCTCGCACACGATCGGCATCTGGGCGGGCGCCATGAAGCACTCGACGGCCTCGACGGCGTTCGCGTCCACGTCGTGCGCCTCACGCAGCGAGAGCGCGCAGTCGAGGAAAGCGTGCAAGTAGTGGCAACACGGGTACGGCTTGAAGCCCACGGCGAGCGTCTCCCAGGTCCGACCGAGCGTCTCGAAGGGAGAGGGATCGGGCTCGGCATCGAGGAAGGTCCGGTAGAGCCCGAAGCGGCCCTCAAGGATCGTCGCCGGTCCGGGGACACCCGCGCGGGCCAGGGCGGCTGCCGTCGCCCCCGCCTGCCCCGCCCACCCCGGATGCAGGCGCTTGACCCACGAGCCGTCCGCGAGAAACTCCTGGACGCCGGACGCGAAGCTCCCCGCGATTCCCAGCGCCGCGGTGAGCCGTGCATGATCCAGCCGCTCGCACTTTCCGGCGGCGAGCGCGGCGGCGAACGTCCCGCACACCGACGTGGCATGCCAGCCGCGGGCGTGGAAGGCGCCGGGCGCCGCCATGCCGAGCCGGGTAATCGCCTCGTAGCCGGCGACCGCGGCCGTGACGACCGTGGCGCCGTCGAGCCCCGCCGCTTCGCCGAGCGCGAGCACCGTCGGGAGCACAACCGCCGAGGCGTGGGTGATCGACGCGGCATGCGTGTCGTCGAAGTCGAGGCCGTGGGCAAGCGTGCCGTTAGCGAGGATCGCCAGCGGCACACCGGCGGTGAACTTCGCCCCGATGACCGTGCACTCCCCGCGGCCGGCCCACGACTCGAGCCCCGCGCGCAGCGGCGGACCGGCCTCGTGTCCCGACGCCGCCAGCGCGATGCCGAGGATGTCGAGCGCGCGCAGCCTCACGCTCGCGACGACGGCGGGCGGTACGTCCTTAAATCGGAGGTCGGCGGCGAAGGCGGCCAGGTGCTCGGCCAGCGTCATGCGCCCATGATACCGTCGTCCCCGGCCCAGCGGAGACCGATCCGAACCTGCGAACGAATCGACGTCGCGCGAAACCGGTGGGGGGTGTCGGGGGGGAGCGGCGGTCGCTCCCCCCGACATCGATCAAATCAGACGGCGGCGGCGGTCTTGACGCGGATCGCGCGGATCAGCCGGCCCCCGGCGTCGGTCAGTTCGAACTCCTCGGCCAGACCCGCCTCGATGAGCTGTTGGACGAGAAGCTCGCGCTCCTGCCCCGCGGGCGGGAGCTGGTGCGAACGCCAGCGCGTGACGAAGTAGCCCCGGCTGACGTGCGGCAACCGCGCCTGCGCGCGCTGCAGCTCCACGAGCCCGCGCTCGAAGGCCAGCTCCGGGGGTGACGGCCGCGCCGTGCGCGGCGGCATCCAGGTGTCGCCGCTCGGCCCGGGCCCGGACCGCTCGCGATCCGCGTAGCGCGGGCGCTCGACCTTGAACGCGGGGATGCCTTCGCTCAGGCGGAGCTGGCCGAAGCAGCGGACCCGGAGATCGCTCGACAGCTCCTCGGCCGACCACGTGGCCACCCACACCCGCTTGCCGAGCGCGTTGACCGCCTCCACCGCAGGAACGAAGTCGTCGTCCCCGGACACGAGCACGGCGGCGTCGAAGGCACCGTTGGCCGCGTACTGGATCAGCTCGGCCACCAGCCGCGTGTCCACCCGCTTCTCCGTCGTGTATTCGTACTCGCGGCCGCAGGCCGAGCAGCCCCCGGTGCGGCGCACCCGGGGCTCCCGCCGGACGAAGTAGCCCGGGCGCAGCTCGAGCCCCTTGAGGAAACCCTCGACGAGCGGCGGCGCATCGGCTGAGATCCCGACGTAGTAGTAGGCCCCGCAGAAGGCGGCGTTGGGACCGCCGGCCGCCTCGGTGATCCACGCCGCGAGGCGGTCGTAGTCGACACGGAGCGACTCGTCGTAACGGAGGAGCGAGCGGTAGAAGTTCTGGCCGTCAAAGAAAATCTTCACATTCATGTGGGGCCCCCAACCAATGTCAGAGTGAAAAACTTTGCGTGAGTGTACCACGAAGGCGGATGACTCGAAGCACCGCCCGCCTCACGACTCCCGGATGAAGAACCGGCTCAGGACGAAGCTCACCACCGAGATGACGAGGGCCCCGAGCAGCGCCGCCCCGAAGTCCTCCACCCGGAACCCGAGATCGAGCGCCCGGGCGATCCGGCTCGTGAGCAGGAGCATCAGCGCGTTGACGACGAAGATGAACAATCCCAGCGTCACGATCGTGAGCGGCAGGGTCAGGAACACCACGATCGGCCGGATGGTCACGTTGATCACGCCGAAGATGAGGGCCACCACGGCCAGCGTGACCCACTCGTTGAGGCCGGGCGTCGTCCCGCTCGCCGTAAAGCGGATCTTCGGCACGATCAGCGCGGCGACGAACAGGGCCACCGCGTTGATGAACCACCGCATGAACGGATGCATGGGTCCCTCCTCGGGCCGCCGTCGTGCGCAGCCCCGGCACGGAGCGGAGGAGCAAGAAACGCGGGGTGAGGGTCAACCCCGCGTTTCAAATGGTGGACGATACTGGACTTGAACCAGTGACCTCTGGCATGTGAGGCCAGCGCTCTGCCAACTGAGCTAATCGTCCGTGCCTGAGAATCTACACACGTACGTAAACCGCGTCAACTCTTGGGGGAGCGCTGGAGGCACCGTTTGACGTGATCGCCACGATCTGTGTCAGACCGCCACCGTGAAGATCTCCCTTGTTCACCCCTGCAACAACACAGACGGCACCACGAATCACGTCGTCACGGCCAGGCGGCGGGCCCGCCGGCGGCCGCACCTCCCCCCGCGTTACCCGCGCCGCCCGCCCGTCATCATCCGGAGGAATGCCGGCGACAGCTTGGGGTCGAGGGTGTCGCGGATGCCGTCGCCGAAGAGGTTGACGGCCAGCACGGTGACGGTGATGGCGAGGCCCGGGAAGAAGACCAGCCACCAGTGCGGCACCAGCGACGTCAGCGATTCGGCCAGCATGTTGCCCCAGGTCGGAGTCGGAGGCGGGATGCCGACGCCGAGGAAGCCGAGGGCGGCCTCGATGATGATGGCGACGCCGAGATGGGTGCTGGCCAGCACGAGGTACGGGGCCGCGCACTGCGGCAGGACGTGTTGCGTCATCACCCGGAGCGACGAGCCGCCGGCCGCGCGCGCGGCCTCGACGTACGACTGCTCCCGAATCGTCAGCGCGACCGAGCGGATCACGCGGTTGCCGAACGGGAGCCGGGTGATGGCGATGGCGACGATCACCGCGGGCATGCCGGTGCCGATCGCCATCGAGATCGCCATGGCCAGGATCAGGTCGGGAAAGGACTGCAAGACCTCCGTGATCCGCTGGCTGACGAGATCGAACCGTCCCCCGAGGTAACCGCTGGCGACGCCCCAGAGCGCGCCGATCGTCGTGCCGAGCAGGACGGACGCGAAGGCGACGATGAGCGACGAGCGCGCGCCGTGGATGACGCGACTCAGCGTGTCGCGGCCGACCTGATCGGTGCCGAAGAGACTCCGCCCGTCGGGGGGCTTGGACATGCGGCGGAAGTCGGTCTTGAGCGGATCGGCCGGCGCGATGAGCGGCGCCGTGATGGCCATGATGACGATGAGCAGACCGACAAGGCCTCCGGCCACCGCGAGCGGGTTGCGGCGGGCGAACAACGCCAGCTCGCGCGCGACGGATCGCTCCCCCAGGCGCTCCACCCGCCCGCCCGCCAGTGCGGCCTGCACCTCGATCCCGCCGGCCACGTCAGCGGTAGCGGATGCGGGGGTCGAGCCAGGCATAGCTGAGGTCGACCGCGGCGTTGACGAAGACGAAAATGAGGGCGTACAGCAGCACGAGGTTTTGCACGACGATGGTGTCGCGCTCGATCACCGCCACCACGAGCGCGCGGCCGAGTCCGGGCACGCCGAACGCCTGCTCGACCGCGACCGATCCGCCGAGCACGAACCCCATCAGGATCCCGGACAGCGTGACGACGGGGAGG
>JBGPYK010000449.1:0-3115 GCA_041493245.1 Methylomirabilia bacterium
CGCCGGGCGCGGCGAGGGGGCAGGTGTGCACACTCAGCATGGCGATGTTTAATCGGCGGCGCGAGTCCGGCTCCAGCCGTAGGTGGCCTGCCCCAGGTGCGGTGTGGCCCCGTTTGGACATCATCGCAGAGTCACCGTGCACACGGGGCCTGCCCCAGGTGCGGTGTGGCTCCGTTTGGACGTCATCGCAGGGTCACCGTACACACGTCCTCGGGGGAGGGCCCGAAGTCGTACTTGTAGCGCTCCTCGCCCCGCAGGAAGTCGAACCGCCGCTTGCCGCGGGCGATCGCGTCGCGGATCACGTGGGCGAGCAGGACCAGCCCCGGCGATAGGGCCGCCCGGTTCGGGTGGAAGCCGGAGTTGTAGAGGCCGACCGTCCCGTCCCACTCGAGGCAGAGAAACGCGGCGAGTGGACCACCGGCAGCGTCGAGGAGCCAGAGGCGGACCCCGCCCGTCTCGGCCAGCGAGGCCGCCACGCGGCGGAAGAAAACCTCCATCCGCTCGTCCATGAAGCGTGCCTTGCCGGCGCGCGAGCGGCGATGGAGATCGAGGAAGTCGTCGAGGCGGGACTCGAGATCGGCGGGGGCCGCGAGGCCCACGGTGCATGCCTCAGGAACTTCCCGCTCCAGGCGCCGCGTCTTCCGGAGTAATTCGTGACGCTGCTTGCCCGACAGCTCCGCGAGGTAAGCGTCCCACGAGGGCGGCAGGGCAAGCACGGGACATCGCTCCTCGAGCGTGACCGTGGCCTCGACGCCGTGCTCGACGGTGAGGGCGGGGAGCAGCGTGACGGTGGGCGAGGCGGCCGATACGGAGTGGAGGTCCCATATGGGCCGGGCGACGGGCCGGGACGACAGGAGGGCGGACCAGACCTCGGCTTCCCGGCCTGCCTCGGCGATGAGGTCGAGGTAGTCGGAGACATCCACGCCGCCGATCAGCCGGAAGACGCCCGGCTCCGCCTCGTAGAGCGGGAGGAGGCCGAGCAGGCGACCGGCGTCGTCGAGCACCCGCCAGATCTCCAGGCGATCGTCCGGCGCGAACACCCGCGCCCACTCGCTTTGCCAGGTCCAGGTGAGGAACGGCGAGCGGAGCGCGGTGGCTGCGTGGAGCGTTTGCCAGGCGGCCGGGCCGACCGCGTCCAGACGCTCGAGAACCTCGATCTTCACGCGCGGGGGCGGGGCCCGGCCCTCACAGGTCGTCGGAGGCGGAACCCGGGGACGCGATGGAGTCTTCGCTCGCCTCGTCGCCCGTGGATTCGCTGAGCGCCTCGTCCACGACCTCGTCGAAGTCGTTGCCGAGGTCGTCGCCCATCTCCCGGCCCATCTTCTTCATGAAGCGGGCCACGCTCGCTGGGTCGTCCTCGTCGACGTCGCCGAGGCCGCCGGGGTCGGCAAGCGATTCCAGCCGGGCCTCCTCGGATTTGATCGTCGCGAAGCGCGACATGACGCGCGTGAGGGCGGCGCCCCGGCAGCGGGGGCACCGGGGGCTGTCGGCGGTGGAGGGCCGGAGCACGAGCAAGCTGACGACCCGGCGGCAATCACGACACTCGTACTCGTAGATCGGCATGCTCTCGTGAGTGTAGCAGGAAATTCTCATCGGCTCTCCAGGCGGTTGCGGAACAGGCGCTCGAGTCGATCGACCGCCGCGTCCCAGTCGAACGCGCGCGTGACCAGATCCTGGCCGGCGCGGGCGAGCCTGCGCCTCAACGCCCCGTCGGCGACGAGCCGCTCGAGCTTCGCCGCGAGGTCGTCGACGTCGCGACGCCGCGCCACCAGCGCGGTCTCGCCGTCGCGCGCGTAGTCGCGGCAGCCGCCGTTGTCGTAGGTCACCAGGGCGGCGCCGCACGCCATCGCCTCCATCGGCGGCATGCCCAGCCCCTCGTCCCACGACGGGCACAGGTAGATCTCGCAGCCACTGTAGAGCCGGGCCAGCGTCTCTTGCGGCGGGTTCTCGTGGAACTCGTCGTAGGGCAGAGGCCGGCGCGGGGCCTTGACACCGAAGCCGACCAGAACGAGATCGACACCGCGGCGCCGCGCCTGCGCCACCGCCTCCATCCCGTCCGCCACCCCCTTCCACGCGTAGTCATGGTGGAGCATGAGCACCCGCGGCGGGCCGCCAGCCGCGACGGCGGGCACGGTGTGAAACAGTCGCGGGTCGACCGGCGTGACGAGCACCTCAGCGTCGGCGTCGAACTTCTCGCGCATGACGTCACGGAGCCACGTGGAGATCACGACCTTGCGCAGCGGCAGCCGGTAGGTCGCGTCCACGCGCTCCGGGCTGCCGTGGTACAGGCTCTCGTAGTGCTGAACGAGGTAGAACTTTTCGCCGGATCGGGCCCGCGCCGCAGCGACGACCGGCGCCGACCGCCAGGCCGTGGCGAGCAGGACGTCGGCGTCGCGCTGATCGCCCGGCCGCCAGCGCGCGACCCAGCGGATACGCGCGGCGAAGTCCGGTATGAACGCCGGCCCCTCGCGGGAGAGCGTCCGCCACCACGCCCGCAGCGCGCTCTTCGCGGGGACCTGCACCTCCACGTCGTGACCGCGACGCGCGAGCCGGTCGCCATAGGTCAGGATCGCCCGCACCCCTCCCGCGATCCGGACGTGCGGGCAGAGGATCGTGATGCGGAGGCCGCTCAAATCGCCATCGAGACCTGACCCGTCCGTCGATAGGCGGCGGGATCGAGAAGCACGTTGATGCACCACACCTCGTCGGAGGCGAGCGCGCGCTCGAGGGCGGGCCCGATCGCGTCGGGCTCCGTGACGAGCGCGCCGCGGCCGCCCAGCGCCTCCACCATCAGGTCGTAGCGCGTGCTCGGCAGCGACGTCGCCACCGCGCGCGTCTCGCCGAAGAACGAGAGCTGAGGATTGCGGATCTGGCCCCAGCCGCCGTCGTTGCCCACGATGCAGGTCAGGGGCAGCCCGAACCGCACGGCGGTCTCGAGATCGATGCCGTTGAGTCCAAAGGCGCCGTCGCCGGCGATCAGCAGCACGCGCCGCCCCGGATGGAGCAGCTTGGCGGCGATGGCGAACGCCGGCCCCACGCCGAGGCAGCCGAACGGGCCCGGATCGAGCCACTGCCCCGGCCGGTGCAGGGGGACGATCTTCGACGCGCAGCCCAC
>JBGPYK010000291.1:0-4221 GCA_041493245.1 Methylomirabilia bacterium
GGGCCGCTACCCGGTGTTCAGATCGGGAATCACTGTTCGGCTCCATACGAGTGCCCGTTCGTCGAGCGTTGCTGGCCTGTCCTGCCTCCCCATCACGTGAGCACCCTGTACGCCATGAGGCAGCGAGCTCTGGAGCTCGACGAAGAGGGGTATCACACGATTCACGACCTTCCCGAGGACGTGGTCCTGCGAGCGATCGCAGATCGACAGCGTCGAGCGGTGCAAGCGGGACAGGTCATCGTGGAACCGGGTCTCGCGCGGGCGCTCGAGGCGTTCGTCCCGCCCATCGCTTTCCTCGACTTCGAGACGATCGGACTCGCCGTGCCGGTCTGGAATGGCTGCCATCCCTACGAGTCGGTTCCGGTCCAGTTCAGTTGTCACGTCGTGCAGCCCGACGGTGACGTGACGCACCACGCATGGTTGGCGGAGGGGCCCGAGGATCCGCGCCCGGCGCTGGCCGAGCATCTTGTGGCGGCGTGTGCAGGAGCTCGAACTGTGGTGGCGTACAACGCGCCGTTCGAGCGGAGATGCCTCCAGCAGCTCGCGGACCGTGTGCCGGGCCTCGCAACGCCGCTGCGCGAGATCGCGGCAAGGTTGATCGATCTCCTCCCGATCGTGAGGAACTACGTCTATCACCCTGACTTTGGGGGCAGCTTCAGCCTGAAGAACGTCCTCCCGGCGCTCGTCCCGGAGCTCCGCTACGACGGCCTCGCGATCGCCGATGGTCAGTCGGCGAGTCTTGAACTCGTGCGGCTGCTTTTCCAGGGGGATGCGCTGGAGCCGGCTGCCGGGGAACAGCTCCGGAGCGACTTGGTCCGCTATTGCTACCAGGACACCTGGGGGTTGGTTAAAGTCCTCGAGCGACTCCAACGGCAGAGCAGTTGACAGGGCGACCATCGCCAGGAAGCCTAACTCCTTGCCGTCCGCCAGCGCGCATCCGTGTCACCCAAGACCAGGCGTGGAGGGGCGTAACTGCACAACTTGGGTTCAGGAGGGAAGAGATGGAAACAAACATTCTGCGGATCCTTAGCGTCGAGGCGAAGGAAGACGCGATCTCCAACCTGCTCGCATATTCATTTCGGGAGTCAGCCGACTTCCGGCGGCGATTCACTCGGGCCCTGTGTGGTGAGCTTTTTGGGTGTTCACGGGTTGGGGTTGTTGCGACCCGTACGAGTATTCCCGACGTCGGCATTCCCGACATCGTTATCGCTTGCCAAGATGGTGACGGCACCGATCTCATCGTAGTCGAAAACAAGCTTATGGCCGAGGCAGGAAACGATCAAACGGTACCACGAACGCACTTCAACATACACTTCGAGTTACAATACGATGTGCTAAAGTCGGTCTTCAAAATGTATCTGCATTACGAAATCAACCCGTATCAAACAGAAAAGTGGGCGCAGGATAAAATCTCCGCTGAATTCTACGAGGAATACGTGAGGGTTCGCGCCAGGTTCAAGACGGAGCTCAAGGAGGCAGGGGTTTTGGAATTCGTAGTCGGGGGCCGCTCCAATCAAGTAGCGAGGGCGACTCTTGATCTGAAAGGCAAGAGCGTCGGTGACGCTACAGAGGTGATCGGAAGGATAGTCGCGACCACTGCGCCTGTCGTCGACGGCCTCATCGCCAGGGGTGTGCGGCCGCCGGCGGGATCGTAAGCAGACTCATCGCCGTGTGCGGGTCGCCGGACGCGCTGTGAAATCACTACGTCGCAGATTCGAGTCCTGTCCGGGGAGTCAACCGTTTCGCGCTCCCTCGAGGCCGTCGTTCGGGCCCCGCGCGTGCCCTTCGAGGGTGACTCAGAATCGCCACGTCGTCGTCACGTACACGCGGTCGTTGCGGTCGAACTGGCCGTAGAGCGTCCGGCGCGGGCCCTCGAAGATATCGGCGCCGACCGAGAACGTCACGGCGCCAGTCATGAGCCAATCGATCCGCGGGCTCACCCGGTAGTCCGCGCGGTTGGCGTTGACGACGAAGAGGAGGGTCGGATTCAGGGTGTTGTCGAAGAAGCCCGTCGTTACACGAAGCGCCGCCGAGGTCGTGACCTGAGCCTCCACCCCGGCGCGCGTTAGGTTGGTGGCGGAGCCGGTGAGGATCTTCTGGCTGAGCTGGAGCGTCGTGTCGATCTTGGAGAAGAAGGTGTAGTCGACGCCGAGGAGGTAGTCGAGGGTATCTCGCCGCACGACGCCGTCGCCGTCGAGGGGGTTCGTCGTCTCGTAGCGCTTGCCGATGGTCAGGGCCACCTCGCTGCGGAGGACGATGGGCTCGAGGCTCTTGCCCAGGGTGGCGCCCACGATGTGCAGGCGCGGGTGCCGGGGCTCGAGCGCGATCACGTCGGGACCGACCGGCTGCGGCAGACGGCGCTGGAAGAAGACGGGGATCTTGTCGGCCACGTCGTAGTAGATCAGCGATAGGTCCCAGCCGCTCATGAGCGCCGAGAACCGGAAGCCGCCCTCGCTGCGGGCGGCGCTGAACTCGTCGGGGTTGTCGGGAAGGCGGATTACAGGGTTGCGAAAGCGGAACGCCGGCGGCGCGAACTGAAATTCCGCGCCTTGCTTCGGCAGCTTGCTGATCCGCGCGTCGGGTGTCCACACGCCCTCGAAGCTCAGGCCCGGCCCCAGGCGATACGTGAAGTCGAGCGCCCAGATCGGGATGCGCAGCTCGCTGAAGTCGGGCAGGATGAACTCGCGGAAGTCGCGCGGATTGACGACGTCGGTGACGAAGCTGCTGATCGCTTCGCCCCACACGATCTGCTGGCGGCCGAGCCGGACGTCGAGGTCGCCGTGCGAGACCGACAGCAGGGCCTCCCGCAGATCGAACTCGGTCTTCTGGTCGCGCTCCACGTTGGCGGGATAGCGGTCGGTGGCGTCGAAGACCGCGTCGTACCAGGCGCGCGCGGCGACCCGGAGGTTTACCGACTCGGAGAACGCGTACTTGCCCTCGAGCCAGCCCGTCGTACGGAGCTTGGAGACGTCGCCCGGATCGTGCAGGCGGTAGGCGAACTCCTCGGCGAGGCGCCCCCGCACCCGGAGTCCCTTCAACCAGTCGGCGCCCTCGCGCTCCCCGTCCTCGGCGTGCGCGGCCGCCGTGACCAGACAGAGGGCGACCGCCGTCGCGACGAGGAGGCGCATCTCATTCGGGTAATGGGTCACTTTGGCCTCGGTACTGGGTCAAGTTGCGAGCCAGACGAGGCACGAGGGAGCCAGCGACGCGAGGCGTACTCCCTGTACGTTGAGCGTCGCTGGCGACCGAGTAACGTGGTAGTGCGAGCCGAGTCGGTGCCTCCGACGAGGCGAGCGGTGAAATGATCGAAGTATGGCGAAGCAAATTGGCTCAGTACCCTCAGTCGAGGGTCTTCATGTAGTTCTTGTCGAAGTACTTGTCGGGCAGGTCGCGAACCACCACGTCGCCGAAGTCCATGGCCGACTTCCGGTCCTTGCGGATGGCGTCGACGAAGGTGACGCGCGTGACCAGGCGACGGCCGGCGCCGTCCTTGAGGTCGAACGTGCCGGTCTTCAGAAGGGTGCCCGTCCCCGCGTAGAACTCCGCCTTGACCGGCCGCGGCTCATCCCGAGCGACCCAGTACTTGATCGCAGCGTAGGTGACCTCCTTCGTCTTCGCCTTGAGGTCGAGCACGTGGCAGGTGACGCCGTCGATGCTCTCACTAGCGAGGAGGATAGCGTTGTAGTCGCCGGCGTAGTCGACGCGGGCGAGGTCGCCGTTGGCCACCTGGCCCACCAGCCGCTGGGCGAGCGGAATGCGGATGGGCTTGCCGGCGTCCGGCAGGTAGATCCAGAGATCACGATCCAGGGCGAGCAGCGACCGCCCCACGTTGCGCGGCGGCGAGACGAACTTCACGAAGCTTCGGCGGGTGCCCTTGACGAACACCTCGAAGCCGTCCGTGGTCGGCGCCTTGCTGCCTTCGTAGCTGGTGATGGTGACCTTCCACACGAAGCTCTCGCCCGGGCGGCGCGCGAGGTCCGCTCGGCGCACGATGTCGGTGGCGTCGTCGGCGAGGACGGGTGCAGCCAGGCTGAGCAGGAGGGCAGCGACCAGTTCGAGCGTTGCGCGGTGTTGGAGTAACCGACGCCAAGTGTCGGCGATCAGGCCCCTGTCGAGCGCCCGCGGTTCCGGCGCCAACCGGGTGTGGGGGGGGCGCGGAGGGGGGCGTCGCGGCCCCCCACGATTATTAAAAAAGGCGCAGCGCCCCCACCACCAAGAGAC
>JBGPYK010000343.1:0-3849 GCA_041493245.1 Methylomirabilia bacterium
GTCAACCGGTTCGATGGTGAACTCGTCACCCTCGGTGCACACTACAACGTCGCGCCTGAAGAGCTGGAGGTACTGCAGACGCGCGTCTACCCCTTCCGCCCCACGCGCGACACGGCGTCGGGCCGGGCGCTGATCGACTGCACGACCGTCCACATCCATGACATTCGAACAGATCCCGAGTATGTGCCGGTGCTTCAGGCGCTTGAGGGATACCGCACTGTTCTCGTTGTACCCATGCTGCGGGAAGGGACTCCGATCGGGACGATCACGCTCTGGCGCCGCGAGGTCCGACCCTTCTCGGACAGTCAGATCGAACTGGTCAAGACCTTCGCCGATCAGGCCGTGATCGCGATCGAGAACGTCCGCCTGTTCAAGGAGCTGGAGGTGCGCAATCGGGACCTCACCGAAGCGCTGGAGCAGCAGACGGCGACGAGCGAGATCCTGCGCGTCATCAGCAGCTCGCCGACCGACATCCAGCCGGTGCTCGATGCCGTGGCGGAGAGCGCCGCTCGCCTTTGCGAGGCGTACGACTCCACCATCTTCCGCCGGGACGACGACCGGCTCCTCCTCGCCGCCCATCACGGTGCAATCCCCCAATCCGTCTCCCTCCCCCTCGTTCGCGGGACAGTCGCTGGCCGAACGGTGTTGGACGCGCGGACAGTTCACTTCGCTGACCTGCAGACCGAGGACGACGAGTTTCCCGAGAGCAGCGTGAATGCACGACGCCAAGGCTGGAGGGCGATCCTCAGCGTCCCCTTGATGCGAGAAGGTGTCGCGATTGGCGATATCGTCCTCCGCCGCGTCGAGGCGCAGCTCTTCACGGAGCGACAGGTCGCCCTCCTCGAGACCTTCGCCGACCAGGCCGTGATCGCCATCGAGAACGTGCGCCTCTTCAAGGAGCTGGAGGCCCGCAACGCCGACCTCACCGAGGCGCTGGAGCAGCAGACGGCCACCAGCGAGATCCTGCAGGTCATCTCCAGTTCGCCGACAGACGTGCAGCCCGTCTTCGATATCATCGGCGAGCGCGCGGAAAGACTGTGCGCCGCCGAGGTCAGCGTCGTATCGAGATTCGACGGCGAACTGATCCAGCTCGTGGCCCTCCATGGCGTGGCCCAAGAAGGCGTGGAGGCCGTGCGGCGCGTGTTCCCGATGCGGTCGGACCACGAGACGGTGACGGCGCGCGCGTTCCGGAACTGTGCTGTCGTTCATGTCCCAGACGTCCTCGCGGATCCTCTTTATCAGGCGAAAGGTGCGGCACGCGCGGGCGGCTACCGTGGCTGCCTCGGGGTGCCGATGGTCCGGGAGGGGCAGGTCATTGGCGTCATCTTCGTGGCGCGGGCGGCCCCGGGATACTTCGCCGACACACAGGTCGAGCTGCTGAAGACCTTCGCCGACCAGGCGGTGATCGCCATCGAGAACGTACGCCTGTTCACGGAGCTGGAATCGCGGAACAGCGAGCTGAGAGTCGCGCTCGAGCAGCAGACGGCGACGAGCGAGGTGCTGAAGGTGATCAGCCGCTCCGCCTTCGACCTGCAGCCCGTGTTCGACACGATGGCTGAGAACGCCGTCAGGCTATGCGAAGCCGAGAGGGCGTTCATCTTCCGGTTTGACGGCGAACTCCTCCGGGCGGCGGCGGTCTACAACGTGGGCCCCGAGCTCAGGGACTTCGTCTATCGGAACCCGATCGCCCCGGGACGATACAGCATCTCGGCACGCGCTGCCCTCGAGCGGCGAACGGTGCACATCCCTGACGTTCGGGCTGATCCCGATTATGCGTACGCTGTGCGGGATGTGGAGCTGATCCGGACGGTGCTCGCGGTCCCGATGCTCAAAGGCGACGACCTTGTCGGAACTATCACCATTTCTACAGACTAGAGGTCAAACCGTTCACCGACAAGCAGGTCGCGCTCGTGGAGACCTTTGCCAACCAAGCCGTCATTGCCGTCGAGAACGTGCGGCTCTTCACCGAGCTGCAAGCTCGGACGGCCCAGCTCACCCGTTCGGTCGAGGAGCTCAAGGCCCTGGGCGAGGTCAGCCAGGCCCTCGGCTCGACCCTCGACCTCGAGACTGTGCTTAGCACGATCGTCTCCCGCGCGAACCAGCTCGCGGGGACCGACTCGTGCACCGTCTACGAGTATGACGAGCAGGCCGAGGAGTTCCACTTGCGCACGACCAACAACCTCGACGAGGAGGTGGTCGCCGTAGCCCGGCGCGCGCCGATCCGCCGGGGCGAAGGCGTCCTCGGACGCATGGCCGTGACCCACGAGCCAGTTCAGATTCCCGACATCGCCGAGGCGGGCGCGTATCATGGCCCACTCCGCGACGTCCTGTTGCGGACGGGAACCCGGGCGCTTCTGGCCATTCCGCTACTGCGCGAGGACCACCTCATCGGTGGGCTGACCGTCACCAAGAAGATGCCAGGAGCGTTCTCACCCGAAATCATCGACCTCCTCAAGACTTTTGCCAGCCAGTCGGCGCTGGCTATCCAGAACGCCCGCCTCTTCCGGGATCTCGTCGCGGCGCGGCGCGACGCCGAGACCGCCAACGACGCCAAGAGCGCGTTCCTCGCCACGATGAGTCACGAGATCCGGACCCCGATGAACGCGGTGATCGGGATGAGTGGGCTCCTGCTCGGCACAGAGCTGACCGCGGAGCAGCGCGAGTTCGCGGAGATCGTCCGCTCGAGTGGAGACGCCCTGCTGACCGTCATCAACGACGTGCTGGACTTCAGCAAGATCGAGGCGGGGCGGATGGACCTCGAGGCCCAGCCGTTCGACCTCCGCGAGGGCGTGGAGGCGACGCTGGATCTGGTATCGTCGCGGGCGGCCGAGAAGGGGCTCGATCTCGCCTACCTGATCTCCGACGACACGCCGGCGGCGATCGTGGGCGACGTCACCCGACTGCGGCAGATTCTCTTGAACCTCCTCAGCAACGCCGTGAAGTTCACCGAGACGGGTGAGGTGGTGCTGTCGGTGACGGCGCGGCGGCTGGACGCCCCGGAACCCGTGTACGAGCTGGCCTTCTCCGTCCGGGACACCGGCATCGGCATCCCGCCGGACCGGATCAATCGCCTGTTCGAGTCGTTCAGCCAGGTCGACGCCTCCACGGCACGGAAATACGGGGGCACCGGCCTGGGGCTCGCGATCAGCAAGCGCCTGACCGAGATGATGGGCGGGGCGATCAGCGCGGAGAGCCGGGTGGGTCACGGCTCGGAGTTTCGGTTCACCGTGCGCGCGGCCTCGGCGGAGGGTGCGGTTCCGCCGCGGCGGGAGCTGCGCGGGACGCAGCCCACGCTCGACGGCAAGCGCGTGCTGGCGGTCGACGACAACGAGACGAACCGGCGGATCCTGGGGGCGTACCTCGACACCTGGGGGATGGCGGTGCGGATGACGGGCTCGCCGCGCGAGGCGCTCGCTTGGGTCCAGGCCGGCGAGGCCTTCGACGTGGGGATCCTCGACATGCACATGCCCGAGATGGACGGCGTCGCGCTGGCGCGGGCGATCCGCGAGCACCGGACGGCGATGGCGCTGCCCCTGCTGCTCTTCACCTCGCTCGGCCGCCGCGAGGCCGGCGCGGAGAGCGTGGGGTTCGCGGCGCACCTCACAAAGCCCATCAAGCCGTCGCAGGTCTTCGACGCTCTGGTTGGAGCCCTCGCCGGTCAGCCGACCCGCGTGGAGAAGCGGACACCGTCTCGGTTCGAGCTGGAACCCGGGATGGCCGATCGTCATCCCTTGCGGATCCTGCTCGCCGAGGACAACGTCGTGAACCAGAAGCTGGCGCTGCGCCTGCTCGAGCAGATGGGATACCGCGCCGACGTCGCGGCCAACGGCCTCGAAGCCGTCGCGGCCA
>JBGPYK010000110.1:0-7060 GCA_041493245.1 Methylomirabilia bacterium
CAGCGTGGCCTTCACGGCCTGCGCCATGATGTTGACGCCCCGGAGCAGCGCCGCCCGGGCCTCCTCGTCGAACTTGATCTGCTTTGGCATCGCTCGCGTTCCCCCTTACTCGAGAATGGCGAGGACGTCTTCCTCGCGCATGATCAGATATTCCTTGTCGTCGATCTTCACCTCGGAGCCGGAGTACTTCCCGAACAGGATCTTGTCCCCGGCCTTCACGTCGAGCGGGATCCTCTTGCCCTCGTCGGTGACCTTGCCGTCACCGACGGCGATCACCTTGGCCTCTTGGGGCTTCTCCTTGGCGGTGTCCGGGATAATGATCCCGCCCTTCTTGACTTCCTTCTCCTCGAGCCGCTCCACCAGCAGGCGATCATGCAACGGGCGAATCTTCTGCATCGGACGAGTCCCTCCCTCGGATTTCGAAATTCGACGAACCCCGGCGAGCATAAGCTCGCCGAACTCTGTTAGCACTCATAGTCGATGAGTGCTAGCTTGTCAAGAAGTTAAAGAACAACGCTCGTAAATGTGTGTCTTGTCACGTTAAATAAGGTCATCGCAAGGCGCCTCCGAAACGCGAACCGCCATCGCCGAGGAAGTCGGGAAGAACCGTGCGTAGGCTAGACCGCGGCGCGCACGTGCTCCTGGACGAAGCGAATGATGTCCCGGGTCGAGGTGCCGGGCCCGAACAGCTCCTTGACCCCGATCGCCTTGAGCGCCGCGATGTCCGCGGGCGGAATGATGCCGCCGCCGAAGACCACGATGTCGTCGGCGCCGTTGTCCCGCAGCAGCTCGAGCACCCGTTTGAACAGGTAGTTGTGGGCGCCGGAGAGCACCGAAAGCCCGATGGCGTCGGCATCCTCCTGGATCGCGGTGGCGACGATCTGCTCGGGGGTCTGGTGCAGGCCCGTGTAGATCACCTCGACGCCGGCGTCGCGTAGCGCGCGCGCCACGATCTTGGCCCCGCGGTCGTGACCATCGAGCCCCGGCTTGGCGACGACCACCCGAATCTTCCGCTCGCTCATGACCCGACCTTTCCAGCGCTCGCCGCGCCCTCGCCCCCTTCGGTAACGGCGATCGGGGCGGCGACTCCCTCCGAAGCGACCACGGCGCGCAGCGTCTCCCCGGTCTTCGCGATCTGCTCCCGGTCGCCGGGAACCTGCTTCCAATCGAAGCCCTTGCCGTCGCCGTTCCAGCGCGGGATCAGATGCAGGTGGAAGTGGGGGACGGACTGGAACGCCGCCGCGCAGTTGGCCTGGAGCACGTTGAGTCCGTCGGGCGCCAGCGCGGTCCGGATCGCCCGGGCCACGCGGCGCGCGGTGCTGATGGCGGCCTGTAGGTCGGCGGTCTTGCTCTCGAACAGCGTCGCCCCGTGAACCTTGGTGATGACCAGGCAGTGCCCCCGGTTCAGCGGATTGATGTCCATGATGCAGAACGTCTTGTCGTCCTCGAAGACCTTCACCGACGGGATGGCGCCGTCGCGAATCTTGCAGAACACGCATTCAGCCATGGCCAGCTCCTTGGCCCGGCTAGACGATGACGGTCCAGCCGTGGGTATCTGGGGCCGTGCCGTACTGGATGGCGACGATCGCGTCGTACAGGCGCTGCGTCAGCTCGCCGATGTGCCCGCCGCTGATCGCGATCCGGTGGTGCTTGTAGGCCAGCTCGCCGACGGGCGAGATGACGGCGGCGGTCCCCGTACCCCATATTTCTTGCAAACTGCCGTCGGCGGCCGCCGCGATGACCTCGTCGATCGAGATCTGGCGCTCGTGGACCCGCATACCCCACTCGCGCATCAGGGTGAGCGCGGAGTCGCGGGTGACTCCAGCGAGCAGCGAGCCGCTCAGCGGTGGCGTGATCACCTCGTCGCCGATCTTCATCATGATGTTCATGGTGCCCACTTCGTCGATGTACTTGCGATGGACGCCATCGAGCCAAAGGACCTGCGTGAAGCCCTGGTGTTTGGCCTCCTCGGCGGCATACAGACTTGCCGCGTAGTTGGCGCCGGTCTTAGCCTCGCCGAGCCCGCCCGGCACGGCGCGCACCTGCGTGTCGATGACCTTGATCTTCACGGGGTTCATCCCCTCGGGGTAGTAGGCTCCGACCGGGGAGAGGATCACATAGTAGAGGTACTCCTTGGCCGGCCGCACGCCGAGGAACGCCTCGCTGGCGATGATCGTCGGCCGGATGTAGAGCGAGGTCCCCACGGCCGACGGGACCCAGTCGCGATCGACATCGACCACCGTGGTCCACGACTTGAGCACGAGCTCGGGATCGATGGTCGGGATGCACATGCGGTGCGCCGTCTTGTTCAGGCGCTCGACGTGCTTTTGGGGACGGAAGAGCCGGATCTTACCGTCCTGGCCCCGGAACGCCTTGAGCCCCTCGAACAGCGCCTGCGCATAGTGCAGCACCGCGGTGGCGGGATCGAGGGCGAACGGCCCGTAGGGCTCGACGCGGGGGTCGTACCAGCCCTTCTCCTCCTGGAAGTCCATCACGAACATGTGGTCCGTGAAGACGTTGCCGAAGGCGAGGTCCTTGTCCTTCGGCTTGTCCTTCTTGCTCGTCGCTCTCGTGATCCGGATCGGCTCAGTCATCATCCACTCCTCGTCTAGAAAATAATTGGCTCGCGGTACAGCCCGAACACCTGACGGTACACGTCGGAGATCTCGCCAAGGCTCACGTAGTCCTTCACGGCGTCGATCAGCACCGGCATCAGGTTCTGACCGTTGCGGCAGGCCTCCGCCACCTGCTTGAGCCGTCGCTCCACCTTCGTCACGTCGCGCGCGGCCTTGAAGCGTCGGACCTGCTCGATCTGCTCCCCCTCCATCTGCTCGTCGATCTTCAGGTACTGGATCCCCTTGTCCTCGCGCATGACGTACTTGTTCACGCCCACGACGACCTTCTCGCCCCGGTCCTCCATGAGCTGGTAGCGGTACGCGGCGTCCGCGATCTCCTTCTGCGGGTAGCCCTGGTCGATGGCTTGGACCATCCCGCCCATCGCGTCGATCTTCCGGATGTAGTCCATCGCTCCCGCTTCCATCTGGTCCGTCAGCGTCTCGAGGAAGTACGAGCCCCCGAGCGGGTCGATCGTCAGGGCCACCCCGGTCTCCTCGGCGAGGATCTGCTGCGTGCGCAGCGCCACCGTGACCGCCTCCTCGGTGGGCAGGGCCCACGTCTCGTCGTAGGAGTTGGTGTGGAGCGACTGCGCTCCGCCCAGCACCGCGGCTAGCGCCTGGATGGCGACGCGCGCGACGTTGTTGAGGGGCTGCTGCGCCGTGGCCGAGACGCCCGCCGTCTGCGTGTGGGTGCGCAGGCGCATGGACTCGGCCTTCTTGGCTCCATAGCGCTCCTTCATGAAGCGCGCCCACATGCGCCGGGCCGCCCGCAGCTTGGCGATCTCCTCGAAGAAGTCGTTGTGGATGTCGAAGAAGAAGCTGAGCCGCGGGGCGAAGCTGTCGACGTCGAGCCCGCGCGCGAGCGCCGCCTCGACGTAGCCCAGCCCGTCGGCGAGCGTGAAGGCCAGCTCCTGCACCGCCGTCGACCCCGCCTCGCGGATGTGGTAGCCCGAGATCGACACCGGGTTGAACCGCGGCACGTGCGTGGCCGTGAACTCGATCATGTCCGTCACGATGCGCACGGCCGGCGCGGGCGGGCAGATCCATTCCTTTTGGGCGATGAACTCCTTGAGCATGTCGTTCTGCATGGTCCCGCCCACGCGATCCCACGACACGCCCTGCTTCTCCGCGACCGCCAGATACATGGCGAGCGCGATCGAGGCCGTGCAGTTGATGGTCATGGACGTGGTGACGTCGCCGAGCGGGATGTCGGCGAAGAGGCGCTCGAAGTCGTCGAGCGTCGAGATCGACACGCCCTCCTTGCCGACCTCGCCGCGCGCGCGGGGGTGATCGGCGTCGTAGCCCATCAGCGCCGGCATGTCGAACGCCGTGGAGAGCCCGGTCTGCCCCTGCGCGAGCAGGTACTTGAAGCGCGCGTTGGTGTCCTCGGGGCGCCCGAACCCCGCGAACATCCGCATGGTCCACAGCTTGCCCCGGTACATGGTCGGGTACACGCCGCGGGTGAACGGGTACTCGCCCGGGGAGCCGAGCTTCTCCGCGTACGACCAGTCCCCGAGATGCTCCGGTGTGTAGAGCGGATCGAGCGGGAGGCCCGAGAGCGACTGGAACTTCGCGGGTCGTTCCTGGCCGCTCATGCCTTGCCTCCCAAGACCTCGCGGGCGATCACGAGCTTCTGGATCTGCGACGTTCCCTCGTAGATCTGGGTGATCTTCGCGTCGCGGAAGTAGCGCTCGACCTCGTACTCCTTGATGTAGCCGTAGCCGCCGTGGACCTGGATCGCGTCGGTCGTCACCTTCATCGCCATCTCGGACGCGAACAGCTTGGCCATCGACGCCGCCGTCCCGTAGGGTTTGCCGGCGTCCTTCAGCGCGGCGGCGCGGAGGATCAGGAGCCGGGCGCCTTCGATCGCGGTCGCCATGTCGGCGAGCATCCACTGGATCATCTGGTGCTGGGCGATGGCCACGCCGAACGACTTGCGCTCGCGCGCGTAGACGATGGCACGCTCGTAGGCGCCGATGGCCAGGCCGAGTGCCTGGGCCGCGATCCCGATGCGGCCGCCGTCGATCGCCGTGAGGGCGATGCTGAAGCCCTGACCTTCCTCGCCCAGACGGTTGGCGGCGGAGACCCGGCAGTCCTCGAAGACGAGCTCCGCGGTGTCCGAGGCACGGATGCCGAGCTTGTCCTCCGTCTTCGGCACGAGGAACCCCGGCGTGCCCTTCTCGACGAGCAGCGCCGTGATCCCGTGGCGGCCCTTCGCGCGGTCGGTCTGGCAGAAGACCAGCGCGGTGGCGGCCTCGCGCCCGTTGGTCACGAAGATCTTGCGGCCGTTGACGACGTAGTAATCGCCGTCGCGCACCGCCAGCGTCTGTTGGTTGGTCGCGTCGGAGCCGGCCTGCGGCTCGGTGAGCGCGAAGCAGCCCTTCGCGTGGCCGGAGGCGACCGGTCGCAGGAACTTCTCGCGCTGGGCGTCGTCGCCGACCTTGTAGATGGGCTCGCCAAAGAGCGAGTTGTTGACGGACATGACGACGGCGTGGCTGCCGCAGGCCTTGGCGATCTCGATCAGCGCCAGCGTGTACGAGACCACGTCGGCGCCGGCGCCGCCCCACTTCTCGGGGATGACCATCCCCATGAGCCCCAGCTCACCCATCCGCTTGATCGTCTCGTGCGGGTAGCGGGCCTCGCGGTCGATCTCGCCAGCGATGGGCTTGATCTCGCTCTCGGCGAACTCCCGCGCCATCGCCTGCACCATCTGCTGCTCTTCGCTTAATTCGAGCTTCATATCGAGATCATTTCACCGCTCGGCTCGCCGCGCTCGCGCCTACGGCGATTTCCGGCCATTTCACCGCTACGGCTCGCGCCTCGACCGGCGCTCACCTCGCACGACGGCCGCCGCTCGGCTCGCACTACTTCTCCAGCAGCTTCTTGAACTCTTGCGTGAGCGCGGGCACGACGTCGAAGAGGTCGCCGACGATCCCGTAGTCGGCGATCTTGAAGATCGGCGCCTCCGCGTCCTTGTTGACGGCCACGATCACCTTCGAGGTGCGCATGCCCGCCAGGTGCTGGATGGCGCCCGACACGCCGAAGCCGAGATAGAGCTTCGGCGAGATCGTCCGCCCCGTCTGGCCGATTTGGAACCGGTGCGGCCGCCAGCCCGCGTCCACGGCCGCGCGCGAGGCGCCGACAGCCGCGCCGATCACCCGCGCCATCTCCTCGAGGATGACGTAGTGCTCCGGACCCTTCATGCCGCGCCCGCCCGAGATGACGGTCTCGGCCTCGGCCAGCTCGGGCAGCCCGGTCGAGGTCTCCTCACGCCGCTCGACGAACTTCATCGTCGCGGGTGGGATCGTCACGCTCGGCCGCTCGATCGCGGCGGTGTGTCCGGCCTGGGCGTCAGCCGGGCGGAAGACGTTGGGCCGGAGCGTCGCGATCCACGGCGTCTTTGCCCACACGACCCTCGAGAGAAGCTTGCCCGCGTAGATGGGACGCGTGGCGACGAGCGTGTCGCCCTCCATCGCGAAGCCGACGGAGTCAGCCGCGAGCCCGACGCCCAGCCGCGCGGCCAGGCGCGCGACGAACTCGCGCTGGCGGCTCGTCACGGGTCCGAAGATCACCCGCGGCGACTCCTTGGCGACCAGCTCGGCCACGGCCGCCGCCCACACTTCGCCGCGGTAGGGAGCGAACGCCGCGTTCTCGAGCAGCCAGACCTTCGTCGCGCCCCACTCGCCGAGCTGCTTCAAGCCTTGCTCGCTCGCCGTGTCGGTCACCCACACCGCCTCGACCTGGCCGTTCGAGAGCCGCGAGGCCTCACCGATGACCTCGGACATCACCTTCTTGGGAAGACCCTGACGGTCGTCCTCGACGAGACACCAGAATGCGTTGGCCATGGTTATCCTCTAGATCGCCTTGGCGTCTTCGCGCAGCGCGCGGACGAGTTCCTTCACTGCGGTCGGGACGTCGCCTTGGATAACGCGCCCCGGCGGCCGGGGCGGCAGCGCCTCGAGACCCGTCACGCTGAGCTGTGAGACCTCGCCGGCCAAGCCAAGGTCGCTCGCCTTCAGATCCTTGACCTCCTTCTTCTTGGCACCCATGATCCCCTTCAGCGTCGGGTAGCGCGGCTCGTTGAGCCCCTTCTGCGCCGCCAGCACCGCCGGCAGCGGAAGGTCGAACACCTCGAGCCCACCCTCCACCTGGCGCGCCACGCGGACCGACGTGCCCTCGGCGTCGACGGCCTCCTCCATGATCCAGTACGCGCACGGCCAGCCCAGCAGCTCGGCGAGCTGCGCCGTCACCGCGCCCATGTCGTCGTCGATCGCCTGCCGCCCGCACAACACGAGCTGGGGCGCCTCCTGCTTGATCACGGCGGCCAGCGCCCGCGCCGTCGTCAGCGTGTCCGCGCCCGCCAGCGCGGGGTCATTGACGTGGATCGCGCGGTCGCAGCCCATGGCCAGGCACGAGCGCAACGCCTCCTTGGCGCGGTCGGGTCC
>JBGPYK010000131.1:0-6525 GCA_041493245.1 Methylomirabilia bacterium
AGCGAGCCATCGATGTACGCCGTCACGTAGTCCCGCCCACTCTCCTGCCACGCCTCCGTGATCTCGGCCTGGATCTCGATCCGGTCGACGTGGTTCGACCGTCGGGTGCTCCGCAGCCCGTCGCACTGCGCTTGCAGCTCGCCATACATTTCCGGCGTGACTTGATCACGGAGGGCACCGACGTCCCGGCTCATCCACGCGGTGTGCGTGGCACGGAACACCATCTCCGCGTACCCGGCGAATCTGGCCGGATCGAACTTGGCGTCGGTCTGCCGGATCTCCCGGACTCCTCGGTCAAGGCCTGAATCATCGCCGGGATGGTCGTCCACGCTCGGCCGAGCGACCACGTCCCCCGACGACGCAAGCGCGGCGCGGCGGCGACGGAAGAGCGTGATGCAATACACGATTCCGGCGCCGAGAACCAATCGATGCGGGAGGTCCAGGCCCTTGCCTCCCAGCTCGTCACCGAGGCCCACGAAGAGCGCGCCGCCGATGAGGGCACCGGCCGCCATGCCGACGAGCGTGCCCATCCATCCACCACGGCGATGCGCTACGAGTGGCGTCGGCACGCTCACAGACGCCGGCGGTGGTTCCGAGGACTCAGGGAGGGGACGGGCGGGCGTCGAATGAGAGCGCAAGCCGCGACTGCCGAGCGTTGCACCATTCCCAATCGGGCGACCACCGGCGCTCGCCCACACGCCGCGAGCGGGCATCATGACGGCCGGTCAACGGGCGCGTCGAGGGCTCGTCGGATCACGGCCAGCTTACCGTGTGAGGTCGTTCACGGTCGACAACCGGGCACGCATCGCAATGATCTCCTGCTCCCTCTGCCGGAGCTCAGTCTCGAGCTTCCGGAAGCGCTCCATATAGATCCGTCGTTGTGTTTCGAGGACGGCATCCCTCTCCGCGATCCGCCGGTACAGGTGCCCCTCCCGGGATTCGGTCTCCTCAGCTCGGCGGAGGCGGTCGCCGGCGAAACCCAGTCCTCCCACGCCCCAGACGAAGAAGACGAGCACGGTCACCAGGCCCAGGGTCGCCAGCATGCGACGGGCCCACGGCCAGCCCTTCTCCTCTGCCTCGCCAAAGTCTCCCTTCTTCGTCTGATCGATCCGCATGCAACGCTCACTCTAGTCGCCGTCATCGGCCCTGCCTATTGGACCTTGGTCCTCCCCGACGTTCCCCGTCAGTCGTCGCGCGCCTCCGCCGCCGGCTCGCGCGCGAGGCGCCGGGGCTCCAGGCCGATGAAGCCGAGCGGACGGGGAGGACCGCTTAGCCGAGCACGACGCGGACCTGATGTGTCTTCCGATCGTCGGCGAGCGGGATGCTCGTGTGGCCATCGAGGGGCACGCCATCGACCTCCACCGTCGATACCCCCCGGCTCACACCCTTTGGGTTCTCGACGACGATGTCGTACTGCGTGCGGCGATAGCGAAACGCGATCGTGAAGCCCGGCCACGTCCGAGGGATGCAGGGGTCGACCGTGAGCTGCGTGCCCCGCAGCCGGAACCCGAGCATCCACTCGAGCCCGGCCCGGTACATCCATCCTGCCGACCCCGTGTACCAGGTCCAGCCCCCGCGGCCGACGTGCGGGGGTTCGGCATAGACGTCCCCCGCCACGACGTAGGGCTCCACCTTGTAACGGGCAGCACCGGCCGGCGTGCTGGCGTGGGTGATCGGGTTCAGCATCGCGAAGAGCTCGGCGGCCTTGTCTCCGTCGCCCAACGTGGCGAAGGCCATGACCGACCAGATCGCCGCGTGCGTGTACTGGCCGCCATTCTCCCGGACGCCGGGCAGATACCCTCTGATGTAGCCCGGGTCCAGGCTCGTGCTGTCGAACGGCGGGGCGAGAAGCAACACGAGACCGTCGCCCCGACGGACGAGATATTCCTCGACGGCGGCCATGGCCCGCGGTCCCCGAGCCGCCTCGGCGGCGCCCGAGATCACGCTCCACGACTGCGCGATCGAATCGATGCGGCAGGCGTCGTTGCCCGCGGACCCGAGCGGCGTGCCGTCGTCGAAGTACGCGCGGCGATACCAGTCGCCATCCCAGCCCTCGCCTTCGAGCGATCCCTTCAGCGCGCCCACGTGGCGACGCCAGGTCTCCGCGCGCTGGCTCTCTTTGCGCGCGTCGGCCAGCGTCGCCCACGCCGAGAGAATCACATGAAGGAACCAGCCCAGCCAGACGCTCTCTCCCTTCCCTTCAGCCCCCACCAGGTTCATGCCGTCGTTCCAGTCCCCGGTCCCCATCAGCGGGAGACCGTGGCTCCCGACGGGCAGGCTGCGGTCGAGGGCGCGGGCGCAGTGTTCGAACACGGTGGCGTGCTCCTCGGACACGCGGGGCTCGAAATACGACTCGGATTGCCCGACGGCGAGGACCGGCCCGTCGAGGAAGGGCACGATCTCGTCGAGGAGACCCAGATCACCGGTGGTCTCGAGATACTGGCTGACCACGTACGGGAGCCAGAGCAGATCGTCGGAGATCCGCGTCCGTACGCCGCGCCCACTCGGCGGGTGCCACCAGTGCTGGACGTCGCCCTCGACGAACTGCCGCGCGGCGGCCCGGAGCACGTGCTGGCGCGCGAGGTCTGGCCTGGACACCGTGAGGGCCATCACGTCCTGAAGCTGATCCCGAAAGCCGTAAGCGCCGCTGGCCTGGTAGAACGCCGACCGCGCCCAGACGCGACAGACCAGGGTCTGGTAGAGCAGCCAGCGGTTGAGCAGCAGATCCATGGGCCGGTCCGGCGTCGTCACCTGAACCGTCCCGAGCATGTCGTCCCAGCGCTCCGCGACCGCGCGCAAGGCCCGATCGAGATCCCCCGCCCGATACCGCGCGATCAAGTTTCTCGCCTCCTCCCGCGTCGCCGCCTCGCCGAGGAGGAACACGACGTCGGCACGGCCTCCCGCGGGCAGCTCAACCGTCGCCTGGAGGGCGCCGCAAGGATCGAGGTCGGCCCCGACCCGTCCCGAGAGTGGGCCTCCTACGGCGAGCGCCATCGGATGATCGAGGGTGCCGTGACGCCCGAGGAACTCCATCCGGTCACCCGTCCACGCCGTCTGCGCTCCGCCCAGGTCGGCAAACGCCACACGAGCACCCACGTCACGGGTCCAGGCGTTGCGGGCGAGCATCGCCCCCGTCTGCGCATCGATCTCGGTGACGACGAACGGTATCCCCGCGCTTCGTGATGGTCCAAGGACCCACTCGACGTACGCCGTCACCGACAGCCGTCGTGACCGACCCGACTGGTTGCGCATCGTGCACCGGGAGACCTTGATCGGGTCGTCGAGCGGCACGAACTGCAGCAGCTCGAGCGCGATGCCGTGCGAGACATGCTCGAATCGACTGTAGCCCTGGCCGTGGCGGGCCACGTAGGACCCGGTCGCCTCGCGAATCGGGAGCGCGGTCGGGCCCCACAGTTCGCCACTCTCTTCATCTCGGATGTAGATCGTCTCGCCCGGCGGGTCACTGACCGGATCGTTCGACCACGCGGTGAGCTGGTGTTCTTGACTGTTGAGCGACCACGTATAGCCCGACCCCGACTCGGAGACTTGGAAGCCGAAGACCGGATTCGCGATCACGTTGATCCAGGGCGCCGGCGTCCACCGCCCTTCGTCGAGGACCGTCACGTATTCTCGGCCATCCGCCGCGAAGCCCCCCAGCCCGTTGAAGAACTCGGGCTCCGGGTACGCCGACGGGATCTCCACAGGCGGCTTCGTCGCGACGTGGCGCGGCGGGGGAACGCTCGCCGCGGTCTCGGGTCGGTCCGCGCGCATGATCTGTTCGGCCAACGTCCCGCGTCGGCTGGACAACACCGCGCGGGCCACGGCCTGGAGCACGTCGCGCTGGGCGGCCGTCACACGGTCCGCACGCAGGATGAATACGGTCCCGTGCAGCTCGTGTCCCTTGTGGGCCCCCGCCGACTGGCTCGTCCGGACCAGCGTCTCGAGCAGAGACTGCAGATCTTGAACATAGGATGGCGCCCGCTCGTTCAGGATCACGAGATCGACCGCGAGCTGCTTCAGCCGCCAGTACTCGTGGGCGCGAAGCAGTTGCCGCACGATCTCCACATCCTCGGGCTCGTCGATTCGCACGAGGACGATCGGGATGTCCCCGGAGATCCCGTGCGCCCAGAGGGCCGCGGGGCCAGCCGTGTGACGCGTGAGCACGTCCGTGGAGGGTCGGAGCGTCCGGTCCGAGTAGAGAATGCGGCCGGCGAGGCTTTGAAAGAGGTGGGCCTCATCGGGTCCGACACCGAGATGGCGGAGCTGAACCTGGGCCTGAGTCCACGCCAGCGTGGCCGCTCGCTCGAAGGTCGCGGGGTCGCGATACTTGTCGGCGAGACCGACGGCGTCTTCGCGCGACGACGCGACCAGCGTCGAGAAGGTGACGCGGACGCTGGCGTCCGGCCGAAGGCGGATGCGGCGGCGGAGGCTGACGATCGGATCGAGCACCGGGCCTACGGTGTTGGACAGCGGCCGGCCGTCGATCACCGAGAGCGGGGTGCGGATCCCACGGCCGCGGCCGAGGAACCGCGCCCGGTCGGTTTCCCATTGCAAGCCGCCGACGGTCTCGCCTTCGACGACCACCACGTGGGCCAGCCAGATCGGCGGTTCGCTGTGCGCCCGCGGCCGGCGCGTCGCGAGGAGTGCGTCAAGTTCGGGGGCGCACTCCGTTTCCACGAACAGGTTGGAAAACGCCGGGTGGGCCGCATCCGCCGACGCGGGGGCCAGCACGACTTCGGCGTACGACGTCACCTCGATCTCCCGGGTCCTGGTGCCGAGGTTCGTGAGAGAGACGCGCCGGACCTCGGCGTCGTCCTCCGGGGACACGATCACTTCGAGGGTGGACGTGATCACACGGTCACGCCGGGTGATTTCTGCTCGATCCTCAGAGAACGCCACGTGATAGCTGTCCGGTTCAACTCCGCTCGGCTGGTAACCGGCCGACCAGCTCTCGCCACTGTGGACGTCGCGCAGGAACACGTACGTCCCCCCGACGTCGCGCGTGACGTCCTCCCGCCACCGGGTGACCGCCAGCCCCCGCCATCGGCTGTAGCCAGAGCCCGCGGCCGTCACCATCACCGCATAGCGCCCGTTCGACAGGAGATGGGTACGCGGCGTTGAACTGTGCGGCGAGGCAAAGTGCCGGACGACCGAAGGGACGAATTCGCGGACGTCCGCCGTGGCCGCCACCTCGTCGGCCCGAGGCCGGGCGACCGCGACATCCCGGGGCGTCCGTTCCTGGAGGAGCAGCTCGGTCGCCTGGACGATCGGCTCGGCGTGAAAGCGTGCGCGCATCACCCCTGCGTGGAGCACGTTCGCGAGCGCGACGAGCAGCATTCCCTGGTGGTGCGCCATGTAGCTCCGGACGATCGCGACACCCGTGCCCTCCGGAAGCCGGGACGCCGTGTAGTCGAGCGCCTCGTAGAATCCATACGCACCGCGCGCGCCGAGGTCGGCAAGACGCCGGAAGCTGCGGACCGCCGCCGCCGGATCGATCATGGCCGCCAAGGCCGTCGCATAGGGGGCGATGACGACATCGTCACCGAGTCCCCGTTGAAGTCCGAGGCCCGGTACCCCAAAGTTCGAATACTGGTAGGTCATCTCGAGGTTACGCGCGCTGTAGCCGGACTCGGACACGCCCCACGGCACCCCGCGTTCAGCGCCGTAGGCGATTTGACGGCGGACGACGAGCCGGCAGGTTTGGCTCAGGAGGCTCCCGGCCGGCGCGCGCATCACCAGCGCCGGCATCAGATACTCGAACATCGATCCCGACCAGGACACCAGGGCGGAGCCCCCTTCCACCGGCGTGAGGGCGCGGCCGAGCCGGAACCAGTGCGAGGCCGAGACATCGCCCTTCGCGATCGCCACGAAGCTCGTGAGACGGGCCTCGGAGGCAAGGAGATCGTAATAGCCGGGATCGAGGCTCCCATCCGTGACTCGGTATCCAAGCGAGAACAGCTTCCGTATCGGGTCGAACAGGAGGCCGAAATCCATGCCGGCGACCATCGTCTCGGCATCCCGGGCGAGAATCGTCAGGCGACGGATGAGGGCCCCGGAGGCGGCCGCGGGCTGCCCAAGGCTCCGGATGAGGTCGGGCGTATCGGCCAGCGTCGGAAGGGCGGCGACATGACCCTCCAGAGGCATCACGATGGCAAGATCGCGTGCGTGACTCTCGATGGTCGTGCGCAGGGCGTCCGTCCAGGCCAGGACGGTCTGCGCGGCCGGATCTTCCTCGACCAGGATTCGCGCAACCGCTGTCACCGTGTGCGTATGCGCTTCGAGCGTGGCCAAGCGCTCGGCCCACTCGGCCGGAGTGCGGGGAATCGCCCGGCCTGCCGTGATGAGGGCGTCGAGCCCCTTGTCCAGGCGTTGTCGGGTGGCCGCTTGGGTGTGCCCGTCATCGGCCAGGGCGCGCACCGATTCCCGCACGAGGAACGCCGCGTCCTCGATCCCGGCGAGCGCCGGCGGACCCAATCCCGGGCGGTCGATCATCTCCCGACAGGCGTGCCCGAACGCGATGAGATG